>DIEU01000042.1:221-20611 GCA_002418775.1 Firmicutes bacterium UBA5766 | reverse complement strand
TGGCTGGCCCTTCCATTATGTCTTGTGTCAGTGCCCTCAAATGACACAACAAAAACGTCCCCTTGTGTCACTCGCGTGAATAAAAAAGTATTTTTTAGAGTTTTACTGGCAGGAGATAATAAAAAAGTAATGAATTAAGATTTAAAACATTTATTTTTAAGCAAGTGATCAACTATGCAAAGGCACAAGTTACAGAAAGCAGTTTTTTTCGATATCGGTTCGACTCTTGTTGAAGGACCGGAAATATCGCCGGCGAAATATATCACGCGCCTTTTAGGGCTGCCGGCCGGAGAATCGTCCCGCCTGGGACAGTTGATCATGTGCAGGGAGTTTAAGGGATGGGAGGAACTATGCTGCACGCTGGAAGAATCCTTTTGTCCCCTGACCGGTCAACAGGCGGATGAGATAGCCCTGCTCTGGGAAGATCAGGAAACCGCTGCGTCGGAAATAAACGAAGCTACGGCAGTTGTCACCCGTTTTGCCGGAGAGGGTTACCATGTCGGGCTGGTGTCGAATATCTGGGCGCCCTACTATCGTTCATTTTTGAATGCCTGTCCTGAAATAGCCAGGGTTTCCGGCTGCGCAGCCTTAAGCTTTCAGGAGGGAAAGAAGAAGCCCTCTTTTGCTTTGCTGAAAAAGGGCTTGTCTGTTTTGGAAGCGGATCCGCAACGCTCCATTATGATTGGCGATACCTACATTGAAGATATTCTTCCTGCAATAGAATTGGGTCTTAAGACCATCTGGGTGCTCTGCCGTCCGGAGCGCGAAAAAAGAGCGGCGGAGCAGGTCCAAAAGGGAAACTGGCCTCCCCCGGACCTTACTGTTTCCAGGATAGGCGAGTTGTTGAAAACAGATCTGGCACTTTTTGATAGACATTATGCTGGCGAACATGAGCATGTAGGCAGTTGACTCCCTAATATAAATTATTTCCAGAGCAGGGGTGATCTCCAATAAGGATTTTAAAAGTAAAGCACCATACCAGTGAAGAACTAATCAAGAAACTCCACCAGGTTACTATGCTGACCGACCCGGGTATACACATATACAAAGACGTATATATCTCCCTGGAAAAAATAAAGACCGACTATCTGGCGCCCGCGCAGAATTACGTGCTTACAGGTGAACTTCAAAAAGTGCGGGAATTAAAGTGGCAGCTGAAAGAGCACAAACTCGACCTGTTTGCCTTAAACGGCTATGTGTCTCTGTATATGGACGGTTTCAAGGATCCTGTAGATCTTCTCCCGCCGGTGATTGAAGAGTCAGTCGAAAAAGATGGTTCCGTATTTAACATTGTCTGTGACGGAATGCACAGGGTCTTTCTCGCCCGGCTTGAGTGGATCGTACCCCAGGTGATTTTTATCCGGGGTATCCCAAAAGACACTCCCTATTACTCCTTCCCCGTTCCCGGCGGGTGGGAGAAGGTATTCATTACGGAAGACCTCCCCGAGGGCATAATTAAAAAATGGCACCGGATCAGGGAATACAAGTCGCTATACAGGAATTTCAACTCTGCCTTTGAGAATGTCGGCGGTCCAAGAGGGCGCTTTACAGCAAATATTTCTGGTTAAAGGCGGTAATATACAAGGGAATGATTCTTATGTATTAATCAGTATACAAAGGGGCGGTTCTTGTGTATTAATCAGAGGGTTTCTGGAAGAGATAGGACATATGTTGATATTATCAAAAAGAAAAGCGAAGGATGAAAAAGAAGCTAAAAAATAAGGAGCAAATTCGCAAGCAGACACAAGAGAACCGTCTTGTGTTTTGAGCACACACCTGGAGTTGACCTCACTAAGGCAAGTTAATTTTTTAGGATAGGGTGTATTCTTAATGAGTTTGGGTGAAGTAAGAAAGGAAAAGGGTATCGCCGCCCAAAAGATGGCGGAAAGGGTGGGTATAACAACCGCCGAACTTATTCAAATCGAACAGGGCAAACGCAAACCACGCCTTTGCATGGCGCAGATCTGGGCAAATGCCTTAAACCTTACATTTGAGGAATTCTCGCGGCATTATTATGAAATTGCCGATCCTGCCCAGCTTGCCGACTACAAAGAAGAAGAGTAAGAAGTAGTAAGAAGACAAGAAGGCAAAGATGCAATATAGAGCAAGAAAGAGCAACATAGAGTAAGAAGGCATAAAGGAGTAAGAAAGCTAAAATGGTTATCGCAGCTTTAACGGGCAGCATCGCATCCGGAAAAAGTACAGTTGCAGGGTTCTTTAAGGAACTGGGGGCATACATAATAGACTTTGATGCGCTGGGCCACGAGTTAATGAAGCCCGGTCAGAAAACCTGGCGGAAACTTGTTGATTACTTCGGTGACGGAATATTAAACGAGGACCAGACCATTGACAGGACAAGACTTTCCTCAATAGTTTTTGACTCCTCCATGGAATTGGGCAGACTGAACGAAATGATCCATCCGGAAATTTTAAAAGAAAGCGAAAGAATTACAGAGGAGATACTACACGATGATCCCGGCGCCGTCATCATCAAGGACGTGCCCCTGCTCTCTAAATCCTTTGCGAAAAAAATGGCGAACTTTGTCATCGTAGCCTGGTCAAGCGAGGATTCGCAGATCAAGAGACTTTCGGAAAGGGGCCTAGACGAGTCCGAGGCAAAAAAAAGGATTAAAGCCCAGCCTCCCCTAAACGAGAAGCTGAAGTTTGCGGACTTTGTAATCTATGCTGACCTGACAATTGAAGATACAAAAGTACAGGTTGCTCAGGTTTTTAAAATACTCCGGAATCTGACTTAGCGCGGATCTTTTCGTTTGCTTCTTCCAATGTGCCGTAGCCGTACATTTTCACCATAGTTAGCAGGGTTACCACAGCCCCGTTGATTCCCTTTGACTTCAGCCTCAGGCAATTTTGATAATAAAGATCCAGTGTCTTTCTTGAATAGGTAAGCAGTTCACCCCGGATGTAAGTCTCCATCGAGGTTGACGTACTGCTGTCCTGCGAACTGTATATCGGCCTGCCTCTTCCAACGATATCCGGGTATTTATTCATGGCTTCCTTCTGCCACTCAACTTCTATAGCAACTATCCTATTGACCAGCAGAATGGTTTCCTGATCCAGTTCGGGTAGCAGGTGTTTTATCTCAAAGTATTTCAGCGGCAGAGTCGACTGCATCATCCGGGCGTATTTTTCGGCTAAAAGGTTTCGATTACTGACAGCGGCTTCATCAAGATCATTAAGGTAGCTTTCCAGAGCCTCGGTCGACCAGCCGGCGAACTGGCTGGTGCGCATTATCTTAAAGGTTTTCGGATTGTCCTGGCACGATGCCCTGCCGTACATGTCCTTGACATTTTGGAGCATCTCAAATTCCTTGCCGACGATCTTTAAAATTAATTCCTTTCTTTCAGCCACCGGTATTCCTCCTTTTAAACGTTTATTAATTTAACGTTCATTAATTTATAGTATGAATTGTTTCGTGTAAAAAGCAAGCCCGAAATATGAAATCAAAGGAGGGGCTGCCAGACCCCTCCTGTTACCCGGAGAAGATAAATGACACAACAAAAACGTCCCCTTGTGTCACTAGGCAAGTTCTGCTACGGTAACCCCCAGTCCTCCCTCGCCATGTTCCCCGAAGCGGAATGACTTAATACGGGGATCCGCCTTTAAAAACTGCTGGACGGCAATGCGAAGGGCTCCGGTTCCCTTGCCGTGGATTAAAAATATGCGCGCCAGGCCTGCAAGACAGGCGTCGTCCAGGTACTTGTCCACTTCGAGCAGAGCTTCTTCGGCTCTTTTTCCGCGCAGGTCCAATTGGGATGAGATAGCGCCGGCCTTTTCCATAAGCGTGTCCCCGGTACGGACCTGGCCGGCGGGAGCAGTTTCTTTTTCTGCGGGGCGAAGTTCGTTCAGAGGAAGAAAAAGCTTAACCGCTCCGACCTGGACCTGGACGCTGCCCTCCTCAACCGCACCCGTGATCCGGCCTCGCATATTAAACATGGGGACAAATACTTCCTGGCCTACTGTAAAGCCTCCCTGGCCTGCTGTGAATCCTTCCTGGCTTTGTTCCTGGTTTTGGGTTTTAGACGTTTTCCTGCCGCTCCCTGCCTTGATCGCCTGTATTTTCCTGCGTACTTCTGAAATGGCGATTTCTTTCTCACGGTTAGATTCCCCGGCCATCCGCTCCCGGAACTCCCGGATTGTTTCTTCCGTCTCTTTCTGCATCTTTAAAACAATCCGGCCGGCTTCCTCGCGGATCTTTTCCGTCATCGACCGACGCTGAGAAAGGAGATCCTCCTCCATCTTTTCGCAGCGCAGCCTGGTTTCCCGGGCCTGGTCCAACAACCGCTTTGTTTCCTCCCGTTCAACTTCAATTTCCTGGCGGCTGCGTTCAAGATCCTTGATCAGATCCGCCATTTCAATCTGTTCTTTTGTTAGAAACTCCCTTGCCCTGTCGACAATCTTCTGTTCCATCCCCAGGCGCAGGGCTATTTCGAAAGCGTTGCTTTGTCCGGGTTTTCCCGTCAACAGTCTGTATGTGGGACGCAGCGTCACGGAGTCAAATTCTAAAGAAGCGTTTTCAACACCCGGCCTGCCCTGGGCAAAAGTTTTTAGTTCGGAAAAGTGGGTTGTTACCATTACCCTGGCGCCGGTATCAATCAGCCTTTCCAGCGTTGCCTGGGCTAAAGCCGCTCCCTCTGTGGGGTCGGTGCCGGCGCCCAGTTCATCAATCAAGACAAGGCTTGAAGGGCCTGCAGCTCCCAGGATGTGGATGATGTTGTTCAGATGTGATGAGAAAGTACTCAGGCTCTGCTCAATGCTCTGCTCGTCACCTATATCTACGAAAACCTGCTCGAAGATACCCACTTCCGTCGTTTCCCCGGCGGGAATATGGAGTCCAGATTGGGCCATCAGGACAAGCAGTCCCGCTGTTTTCAGAGCGACCGTCTTCCCGCCTGTATTTGGCCCGGTGATGACAAGGATGTTATAAGTTTTGCCTAAAAAAAGGTCGTTTGAAGTTACTTTCCCAGCCAGCAGTGGGTGGCGCGCCTTTTTTAAAGAAAAGCAAGCATATTTTGGTCCGAACAGTGGTTCTTCGGCATAAAGATCGCTGCTGTAGCGTGCCTTAGCCATGATGAATTCCAGGTGTCCCAATCCTTCCAAAGACAGCCTGATGCTGTCGGCGGCCGCTCCGACCTGGCCGGAAAGGTCGCGCAGTATTTTAATGATCTCCTCTTTCTCTTCAGCCTGCAGCCGGCGTATTTCGTTATTGGCCTCAATGACCGCCATTGGCTCAATGAACACAGTGGCGCCGCTTGATGACTGGTCATGGACGATGCCTCTGACCTGCGAGCGGTATTCCAGCTTAACCGGGACGACATAGCGGTCCTCCCTTATTGTAACGATGGGGTCCTGCAGATATTTCTGAAAAGCAGCGGAACGGGTAAGTTTTTCAAGCTGGTCCTTGACAGAGCTGCGTGTGCGGGCCAATTTGCGCCTGATCGCCGCCAGGGCGCCGGACGCCGAATCGGACACCTCGGCTCCGGGAAGGATGGCTGTGAAAATATTCTTTTCAATGGTATTGTAGTAATCCAGCATGGCGCCTGTCTCACCCAGCAACGGATAAGTTTCCTGCCGCGCCGTCAGGAAATCCTTAATCTGCCTGCAGGCAGCCAGCGTATGTCCGACGCTGAGCAGGTCGGACGGCTCAAGCACCGCCCCGTGGCCGGCTCTTTCCACTTGCTGCCGCACATCCGAATAGCCTCCAGTCTGCGCTAGAGGCTCAAGGCGCAGAAGCTTCTTTCCTTCTGTGGTTTCGGCCTGGGCTTTGATAATTTCCTCCGCCGAAACCGAAGGCCTCAGGGCCAACACGCGTTCACGCCCAAGCGAAGTCCCGCAGAAACCCGCCAAATTTTCCAACACCTTATCGTACTCAAGCCTTTTCAAAACACGCTCATTCATCTATCTCACCATTTTCCAGTGACACAAGGGTGACACAGGGGACACAGGGGGACGTTATTGTTGTGTCATTATGTCCTTCCCTTTTGGTTTGACACAAGGGGAAGCTATTTTTTGTTTAAAACCCTTACTTGCATGGTGGACTTAATCTAGCTGTCAAACCCTTGAATTAAGCCAAACTGATCTCTGTAACGGAGTAATTTTGGATTTTAAAAAGCCAAATTCACCAATTTCTCCACTTTTTCAAGCGGTTCAAATGGTGGATTATGTAAAAATGAAAACAGGTTGATCGGGAATCAGGAAACCAAAGTCCATTGTGCAAGTCAGGGTTTTTTTGTTTTCCTATTTTTCTATTTACATTCCTTTAATTATAAGACTCCGCGGAAGAGGTGTCCAGAAGTGACGCCGTCAGGGTGAAGCCCGGCAAGGGATTTTTTAATTTCGGCCAGCTGTGCGCTGTCATTTACCCGGGCTGCCCGGCAGTATGCCCTTACAACTGCTTCAACAGAAGAAGGATCAAGCAGGCGGGTGTCTATCCGTACGGTTCCTATCCCCGCCTCCGCCAGCGCTGGAATGCTTTCCACCAAGCATAAAACATGGGAGTTAAAAATATGCAGGCGGCACGAACTGTCCATTTCAAGGGGGAATAATATGCCCAGCCTGTCCTTCAAAGAAAATTTCCTGTTCCTGCAGGGTTGAGCACACTTACCCGGCAGACATTTTTCAACATCGATCAGGCTGCCTGGGGCACAGTATTCCGAAACCATCAGTTCAACCCTTCCATGAACAAGCACTTCCAGTATATACCCCGTCCGGGCGGCTATCCTTCGGATTTGTTCAATGGTCAACTCAGGCGAAAGAGCAGCCTGGACGGCTCCCTGCCGCGACAGGTACTCAACAGTAAGCCTGTTAAAAGCGTTCAGGGTAAAGTCAGTATAGACAGGGACGAAACCTTTAATTTTCTCCAGCAGCCCGAGATTCCCGGCCAGAACGCCATCCACAGGCCAACTGGCCGCCTCTTCGATCAGCCCGGTAATTCCGTCCATCTCGCTGCCGCGGATAATCGCGGGCGTTGCGATTACAAATTTAACACCGTTTTTCCGGCAGAATTCAAATCCCCTGAGCAGTTCATCCCTGTTTACAGAAGCCTTGGGGGAATATTCTCCGGATGCAAGGTAAATCAGGTCCGCTCCTGCGCGGACCGCCGCTTTTAAGGCGGATAGATCCCCTGCATGTACGGCAACCAGTGGACGGGTGTGCTGCGAAAGCTGTTTTCCCCAGCCTTCCGGGATGGTTTTTAAAACTCCGGCCAATCGCCGGTGAAATGCTTCAGTAGCGACAGGCTCTGTCTTCCAACTGTTCAGACGGGCCTGCTCCAGCGATGCTATAGCATCCCTTCTGGCCTGGTTTATTTCTGCGGCTGGATAAATTACACTTCCTTTAATTTCGCACTGCAATCCACTTAAGCTAAACGGCGTATTGCCAAGGCGGTCCATCTGCCGGCGCAGGTATGTTTCGTCCAGGGGCTGCCCTGAAGCCGGCTGCCCTGCCTGTATGGTTGCCCCGAAACCTGTGTTTCCGTCCTCATCCCTGACCGTGACTTCCATTGGTTCCCCGGCTCCCGCCCGTATAAAAAAGCTTACAGGAAGCTTTTTGCTTTCTTTTGAAGAAGTGAAGGTCCGTCTTGCCCGGTTAATCAGTTCCGCGTCATTTGTCTTGAACACCCTGTCGCCCTTTCTTACCGCTCCCTGGAAGGGGACCTTCACCGTCTGTCCGGGCCGGCCCTCCCTGACTGTTTCTCCGTCCAACAAAAAGGCGCCGGCGACAAAACCCTTCCTGCCCCCTTCGGTGACCCAGATTTCAAGGCCGTCTCCTTTATTAAGCTTATCTTCAAGGTGGATTTCCACCATTTTTTTCTCCCAGTCGTAACTGCGTACTCTTCCTAGAAAGATACCCCTGTTGTTCGGACGTTTGTAGCTCATCATTTTATTGTACTGGTGTCCGTAGAAGTAACCGGTGGTAAATTCCCGATTGAAGATCTGGGCAAGTTCCATGTTTTCCTGCGCTGTTACATAAAACCCTTCCGCCCCGTTTAAAACCGCCCTGTCGATTAATTTTCTGTAAATCCCTGTGACAATAGCAACGTATTCCGGCCGCTTGATCCTGCCTTCAATCTTGAAGGCGTCAATCCCAGCCCCGATAAGGTCGGGAATATGCCCGCTCATGTTGAGGTCGCGCGGGCTTAAAAGATAATCCCCGGCTTTTTCCTGCCCAACAAGGACAAGCGCCCTCCCCTTTTCGTCAGTGAGTGTATAAGGCAGGCGGCAGGGCTGGGCGCAGCTTCCGCGGTTGCCGCTCCGGCCGCCGATCATGCTGGAAAACAGGCACCTGCCGGAGTAGCTGATACAAAGGGCGCCGTGGACGAAGACCTCTATCTTCGTCTTAGCGGCAGCGCAGATTTCACTGATCTCGGGCAGATTCATTTCCCGGGACAGGACAACTCTCTTAAAACCTGCGTTGGATAAAAGTTCAACCCCCGGAAGGTTATGGATCGTCATCTGTGTGCTTGCGTGAAGGTTCAGCCGGGGAACAACCTCACGGGCAAGCGCGGCCAGGCCGAGGTCCTGGACAATTACGGCGTCTGCGCCGGCATTGTATAGAAATAGGAGAAAACCGGCCGCTTCTTCCATTTCCCGGTCGGCGACAAGGATGTTTACGGTGACATAGACCTTCACACCCCGCAGGTGAGCATATTCAACAGCCCTGGCTATCTCTTGGTTTTCAAAATTGACGGCTGACCGGCGGGCATTGAACATCCTGCCGCCCAGATAAACTGCGTCCGCTCCGTTTTGCACCGCTGCAATAAAAGATTCCCATCCTCCTGCAGGGGCAAGAAGTTCAGGTGTTTTGAGCAAAAAAATCCGCGCTCCCAAAAAGAGTATTTTACATATTATATTAACGGATCAACAACCATCCTAGCAAGTAGCCTGGCAAAGTGGGGACCAGCAAGGTAAGTAGGGACGTGGCAAGTAGTGGCAAGTGAGTGGCAAGTAGTGGCAAGTAGTTGCGGTTCTTGCTTGCCTCAAGTTAAAAGGTAAGGGCAAGGGCAAGTAGGTGTGTCATGGGGACGGGTTGTTGACAGTTGCAAAGGAAACAAAAAGAACGTCCCTTTGTTTTGGGACGGTTCCGTACCCTTGATATTTGACATTTTGTAAAGGGTCTGATTGAAATGATCCGTGTTCTTACCTATAATATACACCACGGTGAAGGGACTGCCGGCATTTCGCTGCCGGAAATAGCTGCAGTAATCAAAGAGAGCAGTCCCGATCTGGTTGCCCTGCAGGAGGTGGACATGTTTATGCCCCGCAGTCGCTTTGCAAACCAGGCACGAAGGCTGGCTAAAATGTTAGGGATGCGGTATGTGTATGGCCGCGCCGAGAGCTGGTTTATAATTATGCGCTACGGCAATGCGGTTTTATCCCGTCCAAGAATCCTCCGGCGTAATAATCTTATCCTTTCTAAAGTCAAAGAACGCCGGGCGCTTCTATGCGCCAGGATTAAGACCAGGCAGTATCCGGACTTCTACTTTTTAAGCACACACTTGGGCTTGAGCAGTGATGAGCGCAGCGCTCAGGTTGAAAAAATTGCGCAGATTGTCAGTTCGTTGAAGGGGCCTGTGATCCTGGCAGGAGACTTCAATACGGGGCCGGAAGCCGGGGAGTTTAGAAGGCTGAATGGCCTTCTGAGCTTCTCTACATTTACAATCCCTACCTACCCGTCTCATGAACCCATTTATTGTTTGGACAATATCATGGTTTCCAGGCACTGGTCAGTTCTCGGCGCCGCAACTGTAAAATCGCCAGCCTCCGATCACCTGCCACTGATTGTTGACTTGAAATATACCCATCCTCATTAGACACAAGGGGACACAAGGGGACGTTATTGTTGTGTCATTAAGCCCTTTTAACGATATTAAAACTTTCACCGGTCAGGCGGGATATTTGACGGATGCTTAATCCTTCAATCTTTTTTAGTTTATGCAGCACCATATCCCGATCTGCCTTACTCATTTCATGCAATATTCTAACCGGTTCATTATTTAACACTTTTTCTATCATTTTACGAGCCTGGGAGTCACTCATTGCGGTTGCTTCCAAGTCTTCTAAGCATTTATCCTTATTTTCAGCTGCAGTGAATTGCTGTAATGCCTTGATGGCTTGTTCCTTTTTTTCGGAGAAGATACCAAGTATCAAACCGGTATTGGTTATTTCCAATAAGCCCTTACCACCATAATAATCTCTACAGCTGCTCCAATGGTATTCTTCGGCTTTTTTTACCATTCCTGCCTTAACAGGATTTTGATGTATATATCTAATGACTGTTCTTAAGTAAATATCATCTTCAATGTTTTCACTTTTAAAGCGGTTTTGGAAAACATGCCCTACCCGCTCATATTTCCAATTAAAATAATGAGCATAGCTTGCGCCCAGGCGATGCATTAGATTGGATATTTTATTTGATCCTTCTTTTAAAAGAATATGTACATGGTTATCCATCAAGCAATATCCCAGAATAAATGCATTACTATCCTCGGCTAATCTTGCCAGGGTATCCAAATATTTTAGACGATCTTGATCATCATGGAATATGGCTTCCCTGTTTATTCCTCGAACGAGCAAATGATATATACCAGTTTTGCTGGCTTGTCTAGCTTGCCGTGGCATAATATTAACCTCTTTTTTTAGTTCATTTTACCACGAGAAGATAAATGACACAACAAAAACGTCCCCATGTGTCCCCCATGTGTCCCTGTCCTCTATGTGTCTTAACTATCCTCATCTTTTTGAAACAAAGGGGCTGCCGTCTATATAGAAGCGCAAGGGAAGTTCTTTTCCCTCGCTTATACCAATCCGTGTTGTGTTGACGATCTTGTGCCCGCACTCACCGGCGGCGCAGATGAAGAGCCCGTTTCCGTTTCCGGTCAGATTCCGGCCATTCCCGCCTTTGTCGATTCCCATTGCCTGGACAAGCCGTCCCGGTCCGCTGCAGAGTTCGGTCAGTTTATCCCTGCCCCTTCTTTTCTTCATCAGCTCTATACCTTCCAGGGGTTCCAGCGCTCTGATCAGAACGGCCTCGCCTATCCCCTGCTCCCTGGTCACTACATTGAAGCAATAGTACATTCCGTAAATAAAGTAGATATAGGCGCAGCCCGGGGGGCCGAACATAGCCCGGTTGCGTTCTGTCATACCTCTTGCCGCATGGCAGGCAGGGTCGTTTTGAAGATAAGCTTCCGTTTCTACTATTACACCGGAAGTCATCCCCTCGGAATTATTACTGACCAGAATTTGCCCAAGCAATTCCCTGGCAACTATTCCGGTATCCCTGTTGTAAAAGGATACCGGCAGGATGCGGCCAAACTGTTCAGGAGTTATTCTTCTTTCTTCCGTAGCATTTTTCTCCATTTTACCTTCTTCTGATCAAAAAGCTCATGGAAATGTTCCATGAGCAATCATTCTATCCAATATGGCTATTCTGTCATGGCGTCTTATTTTTATGCTTTCCCCTGAGTTGCTGTTCATATTCCTTCTGCATTTTCATTAATTCGTCAGCGGTATTTATCGCCACCAGAACAGCCGCCTTGGACGTGCCGAGTTTTGGATTAAGCGCAACAACCTGCCGCATTTTCTTGTTGACGTATTGCGCAAGCATTTCCATGTATTCAGGCGGTTCATCGCCTTTTAAGATATATGTCTCGCCTAAAATTTCAACCTCGACGCGGTTTACAGGTTCGCCCATATATATCTATATCCACCTTCCGGCTTTTCTTTTATTTTTCGTCATCTGGGGAGATAATTCCTGCCAATATGACAAACTTTTATACAGCTATTCTATAAATAATAATCCTGCGTTGGGGAGGTCAACTGCCTATATGCTCATGTTCGCTTCAAATATGTCAAAAGGAATCGTTTCCTTGAGACGTCATTTACCTCAAGTATTTCAAGAGGAACCATCATGACACCTTGACATCGTTTGACAGTCCCTCGTGACAACGCTGTCTGTCAGTTCTGTAAACACTTGCGTCAATGACACAACAGAAACGTCCCCTTGTGTCAGATGACACAACAATAACGTCCCCTTGTGTCCCCCCCCTTGTGTCCCCTTGTGTCATTCTGTGCGGAGGCGGGCGCCGTATTTGCGGTCCAGTTCAGCGGAGACGGAATCCATGCATTTGGCCACTTCTTCGTCGGTGAGTGTCCGGTCGTCGGCCTGGAATTTCAAAGAAAAGGCAAGGCTCCGGTAGCCAGCCTGGATCTGTCCTCCCTCATAGACGTCAAACAATGATACTGATGTCAGCGTATGCCCTCCTGACCGGCCGATAGCCTCCCTGATGCTTTCTGCAGGCACATCTCTGGGGGCCAATACGGCAATGTCTCTTTCCATGGATGGAAAACGGGGCAACGGCTGATATTTTCTAACGGCAGCAGACAGCTTGGCCACTCTGTCCAAATCAAGCTCAAAGGCAACGACCCGTATGGGAAGATCGAGTCTTTCCAGTACTTCCGGATGCAGTTCGCCCAGGACACCCAGTTCCTGTTCTCCGGCAAAAACCTTAGCGGTCCGGCCGGGGTGGAAACTGGGATTGGAGTATTCGGCTTCAAAGAAAAATCCTGTTAAGCCAACCTGCTGAAAAAGAGTCTCCAGAACCCCTTTTAAGAAATAATAATCAAGCGGCATAACTTTCCTGTTCCAGCCTCCCGCAGATTCCCCCATGGCGGCTGCGGCAAGCATGGTTTTTTCTTCCGGAAGCCGTGAAGCCGGTACAAACACGCTGCCCAGCTCAAAGACAGCCCCGGACCTAATCTGCCGGTTATAATTTCGCTTCAGCGCTTCTACCAGGCCGGGCGTTATCCACGTGCGCATGACAGACTGCTCCTCGCTCAGCGGGTTCTGCATATTGACGGTCCGGCGCAGGGCGTTTTCCGGAGGGAGCCTGTAAAAGTCAGCCGTTTCCGGGCTAAAGAAGCTGTACGTGATTGCTTCATTAAGCCCGCAGCTGGCAAGAATATCCTTGACGTTCTCCCTGAACAGCTGGTTTGGGGTGCGCTTGCCAAGCGTTGTCCGTGCATTCGGCAAAGTCCCTGGGATCTGGTTGTATCCGTGTAAGCGGGCAGCTTCTTCAATCAGATCGGTTTCCATGCTGACGTCTCCCCGCCAGCTGGGTACTCCGACGATTAGTTCGCTGCCGGAATCCTTAACATCAAACTGGAGCCGTGTTAAAATGTCTGCTATTTCTTCCCCGGTTATTTCAGTGCCCAAAAGGAAATTCGTCCTTTCCGGGCGCAGGCAGATCATCTTCGGCTCCGCAGGAGACGGGTAATTGTCCACCGCCCCCTCCAAAACCTGAACACCGGAAATCTGCTGCAGAAGCTGTACAGCCCTGTCGGCAGATCTGCGGCAGCCCGCCAGATCGATGCCTCCTTCAAACCTCTGCGAGGCGTCCGAGCGAAGGCCGAGCATCTTGGATGTGCGCCTTATACTGGCAGGGTTGAAATAGGCGGATTCTAAAAGGACGTTTGCAGTCCTGTCAGTTACTTCTGTTTCAAGGCCGCCCATAACTCCCGCAATGGCAACCGGGTTTTTGGCGTCGGCGATAATCAGCATATCGGGAGTAAGTTCCCTGTTGACCCCGTCCAGGGAAACAAGGATCTCCTTTTCCGCAGCCCTGCGCACCACAATCCGGCCTTCAAGCAGTGTATCGTAGTCAAAAACATGGAGCGGCTGCCCGAATTCCATCATTACATAGTTCGTTACATCGACAACATTGCTGATCGGGCGGACACCGACGGCCCGCAGGCGCTTCTGCATCCACAGCGGGGACGGCCCCACCTTGACGCCGGTCATCAGGCGCGCCACATAGCGGCGGCACAGCTGCGGTTCCTCTATGTCAACTTTTACCCTGTCCGCGCAGGGCGGAAGTGATTCTTCAACTTCTGGAGGTATATATTTCAAGGGAAGTTTCAAAATAGCGGCTACTTCCCTGGCAGCGCCGAGCATGGACAGGCAATCGCCGCGATTTGGTGTCAGTTCAAGCTCTAAAATAGTGTCGTCCAGGCCGAGAAGGGGTTTTATGTCCAAGCCGGGGGGCGTATCTGCAGGCAATATCATCACGCCGTGAGCCTGTTCGGGAGGCAGTGACTTCGCGTTCAGGCCCAGTTCCTGTCCCGAGCAGAGCATTCCCCTGGATTCAACGCCCCTTAATTTAGCCCGCTTAATGACCAGTCCGCCAGCCAGCGCGGCGCCTTCAAGAGCCACGGGGACAATCTGCCCTTCCTGTACATTTGGTGCGCCGGTGACTATCTTCAAAGGCACGTTTTCGCCGAAGGAAATTTCACAGATTAAAAGCCTGTCTGCATTGGGATGCCGTTCAATTTTTAAAATTTGACCCGTAACAACCTTTGTGATGTCCTCCCCCGGGCTTTCGATGCCCTCAACGGCCAAACCCGCCAGAGTCAGCTTCTCAGCCAGTTCAAGCGGAGAAAGTGTTATATCCACGAAATCCTTCAGCCAATTAAGTGAAACTCGCAAAACTCATTAAACCTCCTTAGGCAAATAGGGACGGTTCTTGCTTGCTAAAGGCATAGCCCTCCCCTGTATAGATGAATTTTAATGCCCCCTAATCCTACTCTAAAACTGGTTGAGAAAGCGAAGGTCGTTATCGTAAAACAAACGGATATCGTCAATCCCGTATTTAAGCATGGCCACTCTTTCCACGCCCATGCCAAAAGCGAAGCCGGTGACTTCCTCCGGGTTATAGCCGGACATCTCCAGCACCCTGGGGTGGACGGAGCCGCAGCCCAGAATTTCCAGCCAGCCTGTCTGTGAGCAGACCCTGCACCCGCAGCCGCCGCACATCACGCAGGAGATGTCAACCTCCGCGCTCGGTTCCGTGAACGGGAAGAAACTGGCCCTGAAGCGGGTCAGCGTCGCCGTCCCGAACATTTCTTTGACAAAGAGATCCAGAATTCCCTTCAGGTCGCCAAAAGTAATTCTTGTATCGATTAGCAATCCTTCCACCTGTTGGAACATGGGCGAATGGGTGGCGTCGTCATCCCGCCTATAAACCTTGCCTGGCGAAATAATCTTAACCGGGAGAGCGGGAGCAGTCCGCTCCATTGTCCGTACCTGAACAGGTGAAGTATGCGTGCGCAGCAAAAATTCCTCTCCGATAAAGAAAGTATCCTGCATGTCTCTGGCCGGGTGATCTTTGGGAAAGTTGAGGGCTTCAAAATTATAATAGTCCAGCTCAATTTCGGGACCTTCGGCAATTTCAAATCCGAGACCTAGGAAAATATCCTCCATCTGGCGCCTGACCCTGGTGATGGGGTGAATTCTGCCGTGCGCCGGCGCCGTTCCCGGCAGGCTTATGTCTAGCGCCTCTTCCAGCAAGCGGGAGCGGATTGTTTTTTCTTTGACCAGCGCCGTGCGTCCGGTTAGTTCCTCCTCAATTCTGGCCCTTATCTCGTTGGCCAGCTGTCCGATGCGCGGCCTGTCTTTTTCATCAAGCGCCCCCATACCCCGCAGTACCTGGGTAAGCTCTCCCTTTCTGCCCAGAAAACGGACGCGGATCTTTTCGATTTCCTCAAGATCTTGCGATGAAGACAGCAGGTTTACAGCTTCGGCAGCAATCTTTTGTAATTTCTCTTTCAAAACACTTCGTCACCCTTTTTTATGAATATATATGAATATTTATCAGCTATTATCAGATATATCAGTAATTATCAACATTTATCAATATTTATAAAGATTATCCAAAAATAAAAAAACATCCACTAGGGACTGTTTTAAGGCCATTCTCAGTTAAAATATAATAGTATGTTCATTTTGGAAATATTGGAAATATTTCTCTTGGCAGGCGGGCATACCTTATTTAAGCATATCTCACACATCAATATATTTAATGCAATGCGTACCTCCTGTAAAGGATATAGGCCTTAACAGAACCCGTTGCTACGAAAAGCCTCCAAAAAAACTCGGCGGGAAAAAACATAAGTTCACGACCCTTCCATAATTTTTGGGGACCTCAAGATGTCTTTTTTGTTAACCTACGGGCCAATTATATCACAAGCGATTTTCTAAAACAACAAATTAAGGTGATAAAAAACGCTGCCGGACTGCTTCATATAGTATTATCGACACAGCAACCGCCGCGTTTAAGGACTCCGCCAGTCCCGGCATGGGAATATTTACTATAAAATCACAAATGTTTAACAATTCTTCAGAGCAGCCGCCCGATTCGCTTCCCACAGCTATAATGGTGGGCGCCCTGAGGTTGCAGGAGATAACAGTCTGCTTTGCGGACGGGGATCCAGCGATAAGCTGCAGGCCGGCTGTTTTTGCAAAACGCTGCGCTTCGCCGATTGATTCAACTTCGATTACGGGAATGTGGAAAAGGGAACCCATAGTTGCCCTTAAAGTCTTCGGGTTGTACAGGTCGGCTGTTCCTTTGAGCAGAATTACGCCCTGGGCCCCGGCGGCGTCGGCGCTGCGGATAATGGCGCCGACATTGCCGGGGTCCTGCACCCCGTCGACAAGAACAACCAGCGTCGGCTTTTCACAAGCCAGCTGATCCAACTCTTTTTCCCTGCGCCTAAGAACGGCCAAAACCCCCTGGGGGGTTTCAGTTGCGGAAAGCTTTTTAAAGACCTCCTGACTTACCTGGACGGGTTCAACGCCGGCGGCGTTCGCCGACTTCTGAATCAACCTTCCCCGGTTACTTTCCTGCCAGGCAGGCGTGCAGACTATTTGCTCCACCGGCCAGCTGTACTGGAGAGCCTCACTGACCATCAGGCTGCCTTCGATGACGAACCTGCCCTCTTTCTTTCCAAAACGGGGGCGGCAGAGGCGGCTGATATATTTAACCAGGGGGTTCTGCAGGCTGTTGACTGGCATCGAAAATTACCCTCCGATGCTTTCCAGTTTGGCGTCGCTGCCGATAACCAGCAGTATGTCCTCTTTTTGGACAACCTGGTTTGCGTCAGGAGAAATAATCAGTTCATCGCCGCGGCGGATGGCCATTACGGTAATGCCGTGCTTCTGGCGCATGGCGGATTCCAGCAGTGACTTGCCGATAAAACTGGACGGGGCAACCATTTCAGCAATACTGTACTCCGGCGAGAGGTGGATCTGGTCGATAATATTGCGGGAGGCCAGGGAGTGGGCAACTCTTATACCCATCTCACGCTCAGGAAAGACCACTAAATCGGCCCCGACCTTCTGGAGCACCCTGCCGTGAAGTTCGTCATTGGCCTTGGCCACTATTTTGCCGACACCCATTTCCTTAAGCATTACTGTAACCAGAATGCTTGCTTTAACCTCATGCCCGATAGCAACGATTACCGTATCAAAATTGCGAAGCCCCAATGACTTGAGCGCCCGTTCATCCAGTACATTAGCCTGCACTGCGTAGGTGACTTCCTCGGCAATGCTGTTGACGATTTCTTCGTTGTCATCGACCGCCAGGACCTCGTGTCCCATTTTTGCAAGCGTCTTTGCCACGCTTTCCCCGAACCGGCCCAGGCCAATTACGGCAAATTGTTTCATGCCTTAATCCCCAACCTTTTCCCCAACCTTTTTTCATCTTTACAAAACAGTGCGCCGACTTTAACCGTCAGCGCCGATTTATCTTGTGTTTCGTTTCGTTTTGCCGGATGTCCGTTTTTATGCCCTAAGGCTGGATTTGGCTACATCGACAAGCTGGTCGAAAGCCTTTGCGTCGTTGACCGCCAGGTCGGCCAGCATCTTTCTGTTTATTTCCACTCCCGCCTTATGCAAACCGTTGATAAACTTGCTGTATGAAAGGCCGTTAATCCGTGCCGCGGCATTGATGCGCGCGATCCATAAACGTCGGAAGTTTCTGGCTCTGACCTTGCGGTCCCGGTATGCATAGGACAGGGACTTCATAACCTGTTCCTTTGCTACCCTGAATAATTTACTTTTTGAACCCCGGTATCCCTTGGCAAGTTTTAAGACTTTTTTGTGCCTTGCATGGGATATCACACTGCTGTTTGCACGTGGCATTTATAAAACCCCTCCCGTAGATTCTTTTTTTAGGATGGCAACAGCCGGCGTGCTTTTCTTATATCCACGGGGCTGACCAGAATTGATTTGCGCAGCCTTCTTTTACGGTGGGGACTCTTGCATCCCAGAAGGTGGCTGCGAAATGCATGAAAAGCCTTGAACTTACCCGAGGCGGTTTTTTTTATGCGTTTTGCCGCGCCCCGGTGAGTTTTGATTTTTGGCAAGATGAATACCTCTTTTCTACTGCTGTTTTTTTCTACCGCTGCTTTTATCTACTGCTGTTTTGATTCCTGCCTGATTTCTTGCTTCGGCGCCAGGATCATAATCATATTTTTGCCTTCAAGCTTGGCATGCCTTTCTATCGTGGAGAAATCCTTAACATGTTCGGCAAGGCGGTCCAAAATATTCTGTCCCAGGCGGGGGTGGACAATTTCCCGTCCCCGGAACATGATTGTGGCTTTAACCTTGTCCCCGTCTTTTAAGAAGCGGGCCACATTGTTTGCCTTGACTAGAAAGTCATGCTCCTCGATTCCAGGCCTCAATTTAATTTCCTTGATGCTGACGATGTGCTGCTTTTTGCGGGCTTCTTTTTCCCTTTTGCTCTGTTCGTACTTGTACTTACCGTAGTCCATCAAGCGGCATACCGGCGGCTTTGCCTGCGGCGCAATCTCCACCAGGTCCTTCTCTTTTTCCTCGGCCAGGCGAAGTGCGCCGGCCAGGGACATGATTCCCAGTTGATTGCCGTCCGAGTCCACCATTCTTACTTCTTTTACCTTGATCTCTTCATTGACACGGAAGTCTTTGATAATATTTACAACCTCCTGGAGATTTTAATAAAAACAAAAAGCGGCAACACCTGTCCCCGCTTACACGCTAAGAAAATATTTCTTACCTTACTTGCAGCCCGCAAGGCGCTTTAAGGTGAGAAGCGGTTGGCTTCTGCTTCGCATCACTTTTACATTTCTTTAAATTATATACACAAATAATAGCAGCGTCAACTACTACCCTCAAAATTCAAGCAGGAATTTCCTTTCCAAACAAGGGGACATTCTAAGGAAGCATGGGGACGTTCTTTTTGCTTCCCGCCCTGTTTGTGCATAGACCTACTGAAGGGATTTACCTACGATTTTTCTAATGATAGACTGAGCTTCTTCCAGGGTGCTGGCGGCAAACAGTTCTTCCATGAGGCTGTCCAGAAGCTCCGGGCTGGCCACACGCTGAATGTCTTTCTTTATCTCGCAGGTGTCAGCGTTGAATTTGCGAGCCATGAATTTGCAGACAGCCTCAATTTTTCCTTCGATTTTCCCTTCAGCCTTCCCTTCGATTTTTCCTTTTTCGTGCCAACTGGTGGTAATCTGCATGATTAAATCAGCCTCCTTTTGGTTTATTCTGCCCAGTTCCTGAAATAACTGTTCTTCTTCCTGGCTGTTTAATTTAAAGCAGAACTCAAAAAAGCCGGTAATAAGCTCCATCCGTGCGGGATCAAGTTTTAATCTGGTCAAAAGTCGCAAAAACTCCAGCTTTACCTGCACCTTCTCTTCTTCAGAAAAGCCCATTTTACTTAAAAGAGCTGCCGCTACGGGGTTGTCACGGTGGACATAATCCCGCCAGGAGAGCTTTTTAAGCTCCAGTTTATAGAAGTGAAAAAGCAGTACATCTAAAAAAGAGAAACACTGATTAAATGTGTCAGGTTCATCGCGCTCCTGATCGTAGCTAAAAACGGCAATGGGCAGGATCTTGCGCCGGTATTTTTCGTAAAACCGGGAAAAATAAATGAACATTCTTTCGTTGAAATCTTTCTGGACATATGCCTGAGGTTCCACGTGGACTAAAATCAGCCCCGGTTCCGTTTTAAGACTGGTTTCTACGATGATGTCCGCTTCGTACCTTCCCCCGGCGGTAACGTCGGTGAAGACCTCCTGCTGAAGGAATTTAAGATGCGTAAAATCAATAGCCTGGTAGGCATCTGGGAAGAAAAGTTCCATAAACTCGGCAAAGAACGCTTCCAGCAATTCTTTAAAAAGGCGATCGTGGTCGATCTGACTTGGATTCACCAGCAATTGCTCCTATTTGGTTTATTAATTCCAGTTTATACTGAAAACGGAAGACTGACAATCCTTTTTTATCGGGAAGCATGGGAAGCATGGGGACGGGAAGCATGGGAACGTTCTTTTTGCTTCCTGGGAAGCATGGGGGAAGCAAAGGGACGTTCTTTTTGCTTCCTGCCCTGCTTGTGAAGCATGGGGACGTTCTTCTTGCTTCCTTTTGCAACTGAGGTGTATAATTAAGGAAATTTTAAAGGCGTGATGATCAATGGCAAGGCAAGCAAGAGAACGATGTGAGAGCGGAATTTATCACATTGTGACAAGAGGAATTAACCGGCAGGACATATTCTGCGA
>DIEU01000042.1:0-190 GCA_002418775.1 Firmicutes bacterium UBA5766 | reverse complement strand
AAGTGTATGGATATTGCCTGATGAGCAACCATGTACATTTGCTTATTCATGAAAAAAGCGAAGAAATCAACCAAATCATGAAACGCATCGGAGCCAGCTACGCCTGGTGGTATAACCGGAAATATGATAGAACTGGCCATTTATTTCAGGGTCGCTATAGAAGCGAATGTGTTGAAGATGATGAATATTT
>DIEU01000080.1:7631-8927 GCA_002418775.1 Firmicutes bacterium UBA5766 | reverse complement strand
TGATAATTCGTAAACCCCCGCTAGGTTTTTTCATATATGATCCCACTGCAAAAAGGGGTATTTTTTTCTTGCATTTTCCCCTTAAAAAAATTTACTGGGTTTATCATCCAATTAACTGAGCGTTATTTTGGTTTCATTTACGGTTTTGTGCCTGGATTATGGTTATTATCCTTTGTATTTCTAGCTTTTTCTAGCAAATGGGCGCAATAACCCCTTGATTATTGTTATTTGCAAATGCTGCAGCTTTTTTCCTTATATCCCCTTTAAAGAAGTGGACGATTTGCTTGAAGTTGTGTCCAATGATTTCAATCCCGGTAACCAATGTTGCTTTGACTTTACCCCGTACTTTGAGTTTTCTCGCCCCCTGTGAGCACTTTAGCGAAGAATTGGTTCTTTCAATGGCTGTACGTTTGCCGGTAGCTTCTTTCCTGGCTTTTTTGTCTTCTTTTCGCTCGCGGGCTTCGGCTAGAAATACAGTGCTCTGTTCAACCCGTAATACGGTACTATTTTTCCTGAATTTTACCGGGCAAGCGTCTTGCCTGGGACAGTTTGAACAGACATTCCTGTCGAAATGAGCGAGGATCACCTTATTCTTTCCATTAAACTGGCAACTATATGGAGCATGACCTTCTGGACAGGCTTCAACGGTTTTATGGTCTTTAATGGTAAATGCGGTTAGTGGAATCTTTTCGGGATCTGGTTGCTTTCCGGTCATGTCTGTATAATGTATCGTTATTCCAGCATCTTTCGCTTGTTTTTCTAATTCCCCGCTGAAGAATCGTTATGGCGTTCAATTCACGAACAGCTGGATTTTGTTCGGTGATGGAGATCAGTTTGGTTCCTAGATCGAATATTTCCTGTATGCGTCTTTGTGCTTCGCCGCCTTTGGAGCGGTATAAAACCTTGGTTTTGTACTCTGGTTCGAGCACATGCTTTAAGGAATCGGTAAGAAGTTCAGGGGGACAGGCGGCCAGGGCTTGGGACAACACGTCATATGCCAACGACAACCGTCCGGCTAATTTTATATTAGTCATGATTTGCGTGGAGTCTGCACGTTGCTCTTTGGTGTTGATCCCGGCTAACTCAATAAACTTCTTGGCTAATTTTTCGAATTGCCCAAAGATTAGATCGTCTTTATCTGAGTTTTCAACGGTGTAGCGGTAGACTCGCCGCCGAAATTCATATAAGGTGCGTTCAGCCAGGTAGAGTTCACCGAGGTTGCGCAGGCCAACAGCATACATGATTTGGTAGTTAAATCGGAACTGTTCAAGAATATCTTCGTCGGTGTAATCTTTC
>DIEU01000080.1:0-7618 GCA_002418775.1 Firmicutes bacterium UBA5766 | reverse complement strand
AATTGGGGCGACCGTTGTCCAGGCAGTACAAACAGGAAAAAGGGGCCTCGTCGATCTTACAAAACACATGCTCATAAAAAAGAGTCGCCCAAGTACCTTGCAGACTTGACTGTATCTTTGGATTCATTGTCGTGAAACTGTTAAACAGCTCTACTTGAAGATTGTCTCTGTTTTCCCGAAACATCCGAAAATCCCCTAAGTTGATTGTGTGGAATTATCGTCAAATTAATCTCTATTCCAATTTAATATTTCGACATTAGCCATAGATTTCCCTGCTATTTCTTGCAAATTATCCATATTTTTAATGGGTTTTCGCAGTGGAATCATCTATGTAAAGAAGATCCCCTTTGCCGAAGGCTGCCGGGTCCTTTGCTACAGCGAAGGCCGGGAGTTAAAAGAGCGGGCCATCAACATGCTCTCGGAAAAGCGTTTTTTAGAGGCTTTGAGCCGGCTCCAAAGATCGGTCGCCAAGGGAAGCATCCTGCACCCGGAAAAAGTCGCCCAGCGCTTGGGCCGGTTAAAAGAGCGCCATTCCGCGGCCCGGCTTTACGAGATCACGCTGGAGGTTACCGGTAAACCGGTTTACCACCAAATCGCCCAGCGGACAAAAGCGCATTTGTTTATTTCGGTTTTGGCTTACCGCCTCCTGATCAGTATTGAGCACGCCTTGCACAGCCACGGCGATCACCGCCGCTGGTCAACGCTTCGGGAACAATTGGCGACCCATCAACGGAATACGGTGATCTTTACCGACGCGGAAAACAAAATTCATCATCTCCGTGTTTCCGGGACACCGGAAAAGGAGCACCGGGAAATCTACCGTCTGCTCGGGGTCAAAGACCCCCTTAAAAGGAGGCATCACCTGGTCGGATCGAGGTTGTAGTGACCAAATAAAAATAAGAAATGCAGTAACGGCAAGGATTTCAAGGTCTTAAATCGAAAGTTGGGCTATGGAATGCTACCATGACCACATACCATCCGTTGAGTTTTCAGCGGCCTTTCGGAGCTCATCAACGGTACTGGGTCCGCTCTCAGGCGGAAGGGAAAATTCTCGGCCTGTTGTTGTTTGCGGCGCCGGCCCGTTACTTAGCGGATCGGGATGCTTGGATTGGTTGGTCGGCACTTGAGCGGCGTAGGTTTCTGTATCGAATTATAGGCAATAGCCGGTACTTGATTCTACCGGGGATCCGGGCTCCCCACCTGGCCAGTCATGTGCTGAGGTTGGCTGTCCGGCGGTTGCGGTGAGACTTGGTTAGGCGATACGGTTACGCTCCTTCGTTAGTTGAAACTTTTGTGACGCCGCCCCACAAAGGGACATGTTATCGAGCGGCAAATTGGCGTTTTATCGGAGAAAGTGGTCGGGGTCCCATAAAGAAGAGACCAGATGGCCCCATTAGGATGATTTTTGTGTACCCTTTAGTCCGGAACTGGCGGGAGGATCTTTGCGCGCCAACGCCGATGGCGGATGAGAAGGGTGATTTTGATGTCTAAGCCGAATCGTGCCCATTTTTACAAGCAACCGAATCGCAAGTGTCAATATGCAACCCCTGAGGAGGAGCAACAGGCACGCCAGGCAGTTGTGGAGGAACAATTCAAAATAGTGCATTCGCTATTTCCCGAGGTCAACAGTATTCCGCACATGGATACTTTGGCCCGGGTTCTTGAAAAGATTTCCGTTGAAGAAATCGAACAGATCATTGGCGAAACCGTAAAAAAATTGATACACAACAAAAAATTCCAGAGGATGGTAGCGGACGGTTCTTATGTGATAGCAGTAGACGGCACGCAAAAATGGGCCACTGATTGGGAGTTCAGTCCGGAGGCCCTTCACAAAACTTATGGAGGCAGAACAAAATATCAGGTCTATGTTTTGGAGGCAGCATTGGTTGGGCCGAAGGGAGTAGTCATTCCCCTGATGAGTGAATTCTGTGAAAACCCTCCTGATGCCGGTGAGCAAACGAAACAGGACTGTGAAATCAAGGCGTTTTATCGTTTGGCCCAACGGCTCAAATCCCTTTTCCCCAAACAGCATCTTATGATAACCGCTGATGGCCTATACCCCACCGGCCCAGTGATGGGCCTTTGCCGTAATAACCACTGGGACTTCATGATCGTGCTGCCCAGCGAGATCAAGCTTTCAGATCTTCAGCGTGAAGCCAAAGCAATTCGCGACCTGGAGCACGGGCAAAGATTGAACTACACCTGGGGTGACCGGAATCAAGATTTTTCCTGGGCAAACGGAATAAAATACACCTGGAAGGACACCAATGGTAATTACCTATTTTTATGCCGGCCTGCTGTGGAGTAAAGCTCAGGAACTCGGCATTAATGGTCTCCTACGTGAGCAGCGTTACACCATCAAAGGAAATTGGATCAACTTTTCCAGACTGGCACAACTGCCCGAGAAACCTCAGCTCCGTCTTGTTATCTAGTCAGGTTAACTGAGCGCACCGTACTCAATTGGTATATGAATGAAACGGCGAGACCCCTCGTTATCTTTCCTATTGCTAAAAACAGCTGGTAAAGCGCCAAAAAGCCCTATGTATTCGTTATTGTTACATAACAGGTATCATCTGCCTGTTAACGCTATGATGCTCCCTGCGGTGGTATTTATACCAGTAACACTGCTGGACGCATGATGCTTCAGCACTGATTTGGATAAAGTATTTGGAATGCATACTACTTCTTTTTGTTTTTTAAGACGATACTCTTTTTCTGAATTACTGTCCGGCATAATAGAATTCCTCCGTCATAAGATATGTACTCTATATTATGGAGGAATACCAGTAATTGCTACTTTCTGCCAACTGATCCTGCTCCACATCTTTATTTCATCATTTTAAAGGCGCGCAGACACTATCAGCAGAGGCTCCGGCCTACTAATCCTGCGCAGTCAACATCCCCACAAAGAAGCACACAACCCAGGGCATCTCTTTTTCTTTTATTTTTATAAATATAAAGGAAGAACCTTCCTTATGTAGAAATGTAGATTTAAGACAAATTATCCGAAGGAGGGGATTTTTTTGGAGCTAAAATATGCCTGTGTCTGTGATTATGCCATAATGGACAAGATGGAAAAATTGAGTATTTTAGGAATATTTGATAGTATTACCACGCTACAATTTCCAGCCACTCATTCCAGAATGTTCTTCGTTGCTTTATTTCAAGCGCACCCTTCTGAAATAGGAAACCATCCGGTAAAAATTACTTTAGTTAACGCAGATGGTGAACCAATTATAAATCCATTTGAACAGGAAATTGTCGCGGCGCGGAATATATTAAATTGTAATCTGCTTATTGAAATGCTAGGAATTACTTTTCCGACAGAAGGTATATACTCTTTTGATATCGTTCTGGATAATCGCCATGTTGGCTCAGTTCCGGTATCATTAAGATCATCTTAAATTTAAATATGTACAGGCGCTGTACCCCAGAACATCGTCATAGTGAAGAAAGCATAGTAATCCGGCAGATCGATAATGAAATCAGGTGAATCCGGCAGGCAAAGGCGCTGGAAATCCGCCAGATCACCAGGATTATAATTTTAAAGATGAGCTGGAAAAGATGGAAAAGCATTTTCAACTGCAGTTAGATCAACTAAAAAAACAAATTGTAAGATCTAATCCCACACCCTCTCCAGGATCCACTCCTCCCCACCTTTCATCTGATCACAGACGAGGCCTTGGCGAACTTCGCAGCGGTACCTTAGCCTGTAATCATATTCCCGGCGCCTCTGCGGCCAGGTTGGTTTGTACTGAACGACGGCGCAGCAAAGTGCCCACCAGATTATCCCCTTTTTAGTATTGGAAGTCCAAACCGCCAAAATAACAACCCCGCAAATCTTTGCAGGGCTTAGTTTTTTGTGGTGCGCCCGGAGGGACTCGAANNTACCCCTGGGGCGACTCGAACGCCCGACACGCGGTTTAGGAAACCGCTGCTCTATCCGCCTGAGCTACGGGCACATTATTAAATTCATAATTTATTATAGCATAAAAGTCCTGTACAGGCCAAGGTTGTCCTGACGTTATACGAAAACATGGTGAAGAACCGCCAGCAGGATGACGCCGGGAACCTGCAGCACACCTGCGGTGAGCACGGTTACGGGATTTATGGCCACTCTTAATCCGGCCTGGCTTAATAAAAAGTTGGAAAGGTACAGCAAAACGCCTCCGATAACAAAATAACTGGCTAGATGATAAATTAATTTTAAAGGCTTGATCATGAGCGGCCCCATTAAGAGCAAACCAAACAATCCGGCCAGGCAGATTAAGGCTATCTTCCATTCCATTTCCCGTCACCCCTGATAAAGTTTTTAGACAAGCTTTTCTTTATGTATGCTTATGAGGTAACATGGAATATTATTCCTTAATCTACTCTATTTCACGCCTTCCTTCAAGAGCCCTGGTCAGGGTTACTTCGTCGGCATATTCAACGCTCGCTCCCATGGGCAGGCCATAGGCCAGGCGGGTCACTTTTATTCCCATGGGTTTGATTATCTGGGACAGGAATAAAGAGGTGGCTTCACCTTCCAGGTTGGGGTTGGTCGCCAGAATGACCTCCTTAATTGTCCCCTCCTGGAGTCTTTTTAAAAGCTGTTTTACGGTAAGTTCGTCAGGGCCGATATTGTCGCGGGGAGAGATAGCGCCGTGCAGGACATGGTACATCCCCTTGAAGCCCCTGACTTTCTCTATCGCTGAAACGTCTTTGGGTTCTTCAACTATACATAAAATATCCCTGTTTCTCCGCGGATCGCTGCAGATTTGACACAGCTGGGTATCGGTCAGGTTGGAGCAAACGGAGCAGTAGCGGATATTTTTTCTGGCTTCCAGCATGGCGTTGGCCAGGTTTTGAGTAACCTGCGCAGGGGCGTTTAATAAGTAAAGGGCCATGCGCTGCGCGCTTTTCGGACCCACACCCGGCAGACCGGCAAGTTCATCAATTAAGCGGGTAATTGAGGCCCCGTAATACTTCAATTAAGACCCTCTCCTAAAAGAGCCCGGGCAGTTTAAGACCACCTGTAAGCTTGCCCATTTCACTATTGACCATATCCCGCGACTGGTTGAGAGCGCCGTTGACCGCCGCCATAATCAGGTCCTGAAGTATGTCGACATCTTCAGGGTTAACCGCTTCCGGCTTTATTTCTATTGAAAGTAACTCCTGCTTCCCGTTCACTACTGCTTTAACCACGCCTCCGCCGGCGGTACAGTCAACCGTCCTGCTGCCCAATTCCTCCTGCATCCTGGCCATATCGGCCTGCATCTTCTGGACTTGTTTCATCATCTTGTTCATATTCATGGACACTGGCTACATCCCCCTAACAAATAAAATCATCTAAGCCATTTAAGGCTGCCGCTTTTCGTCTTTATCTAATCCGAACAGGCTCAGTGTGGTGCCGGTGCTCAATTCCTGTCCCTGCTCAGGCAGATTATAATGTTCCGGCGGGGCGCCGCAGGCCAGGCGGATATTCAAATCCTGTTTAAAGAAAGAGGTTACCAGTCTTAGAACCGACTTCATATTCTCTGTTGTTTCCAAATACTCCTTAAAAATTTCATTTTCTCTTGGAAAAGCTATTGTCAGGCAGCCGTCCTTGAACCGTTCCGGCCAGCTTCTGGACAGGTACATGTGCATCGGCAAATTTGTTTTTTTGGTTATTTCAAGAAAATCCGCCCACTTTGAGGATACCTGGCCGAAGAAAACTTCATCGTCTGAGGCTTCAGGAACTTTGTTGATTTCCTCCTGTTTTAACAGGGGGCTTTCATCAGCTCTAACTTCCTGCGCCCTTTCGGCTGCTGCAGAAATTTCCTGTTTTGACAGGGATTTTTGATCAGCTCCGGGTACAGCCTGGTCAGGCTGGTCCACGGGTGTTTTCCTGGCTGGTTTTTTCCGGCCGGCAGTTTCCTTCTTTTGAGGTTTGTCTTCCTTTAATTCCTTTAATTCCTTTAATTCCTCTGTTTTTTCTTTAACTATTTCTTCTGTTTTTTCTTCAACAGCCTTTTCTTCCTTGATGTCTATTTTTTTAGCGGCGGAAAAACTGTTGAAAGTTGATTTACGGATTAAATCAGATATTTCCTCCAGCCTTGCAACCCGCTGGACAAGGTCCAGGTCGGGACCGGTAACCGCTGTCTGCGCGGCCCGGATCAGCGCTACTTCAAGAAGAATCCTGGGCTGAGAGCTCCATTTCATTTCCTGCTCGGTTTTGCCAAGCATTTGGAGCAGGCCAAGCAACTGCTCCCGTCCCAGTATACCGGTTATGCCGGCGATACGTTCCCTTTCGGCTAAGCTTAACTCTTCCTTCACACCGGAAGAGACAAGCTGTAAAAGTATTCTTCTTAAAAAGGCCATCAGCTCGCGCACAAAGGTGCGCAGGTCTTTCCCCTGTTCCGCCAGGGAACTTACTATTTCAAGAAGGAGTTTGGTGTCCCCCGCGCCAAGCGCACGGGCAACCTCTTCCAGCAAATCTTCCCTTACCGTGCCAAGAAGCTGGTGCACATCGTCGAGTGTAACTTTGCTGCCTCCCAGAGCGCTGACCTGATCCCAGATACTCAGGGCATCCCTTAAGCTTCCTTCGGCATAGCGGGCGATCAGGTACAGCGCGCCCTCTTCCGCTCCGGCTTTAGTTTCCGCAATGACCTCCTGCAAACGGCCCAAAATATGCTGGTTGCTCAGCCGGTGGAAATCAAACCTCTGGCAGCGCGACAGAATGGTCAGGGGAACTTTATTGGGCTCGGTTGTGGCCAGAATGAATACCACATGAGAGGGAGGCTCTTCCAGTGTCTTAAGGAGGGCGTTAAACGCTTCCGTCGTGAGCATGTGTACTTCGTCGATTATATAAACCCTGTATTTGCCCGAAGCAGGCGCAAAACCAATCTTTTCCCTCAATTCGCGGATTTCATCAATCCCCCGGTGTGAGGCGGCGTCAATTTCTATAACATCCATGGAAGCGCCTGCTGTTACCTCCCGGCAGTTCACGCACACATTGCAGGGTTCAGCGCCGCTTCGCTGCCGGCAATTAAGAGCCTTGGCCAGGACTTTGGCGGCGCTTGTCTTGCCTGTTCCCCGGGGACCGCAAAAAAGATAGGCGTGACTTGCCTTTTCCGCCAAAAGGGCGTTTTGCAGTGTTTTTGTAATATGCTCCTGACCGACTATTTGCTCAAAAAGCTGGGGCCGCCACTTTCTATATAAAGCTAGATATGCCATATTAAAAAATCCTTCCTCTTTCGTCTTTATCTTTAAAGGAAAGGGAAAAGTTGCAAAAAGTACTATTATTACAAAGAACTACCTTAATAGGCAGCTCTTTTCAAAAATACTGGCCGTGCACCTGCCTCCGTGAAATGACTTCCGGGCGAAACCTGTACTGGTTTTCTCTTGCCAGGCAACCTTGCGGCGCCCGGAGGTTCTTTCTTAGTGCTGCTTCCGTCAAGACCTGACACGGTTCAAAAGTCTCCGCCGCGCAAGACCCAACCGTCATCGCTCCTTGTAAACAGGCCGGACCCCACAAATCATACCCTCGGGCAGGAATTCAACCCCGCTATAGCGGATTGCGGGTTTCAGGGCGCCGCTACCTCCCCGTCTAGCACGGCCATATTTAATTAGTAACTCAACTTTCCCAGGTTAATTT
>DIEU01000047.1 GCA_002418775.1 Firmicutes bacterium UBA5766 | reverse complement strand
CTGATTATTGTTCATTGTAGTGATATTATCTTTCTGAATATTAACCTTTAGATCTAACCAGTTTTCTAAGTCTTTAATCTTTTCTGCCCATCCATCGAAACACAAAATATCATCTAATAATTTTATAACTATTGCTTGTAAACAAGGTTTATATTTAATGTCTATATTCTTCCATACATATTTTGGCTCAACCATATCGAAGAATTTTATTGGTTCTATTTTCTTTCTTGAATCAAGACAATAATAAAAATAATTTTCTACAAGTGTTTTACAGTATGTATAATGTGCACCTAGTAGCCACTCATGCAAATAGACATCGTATTCTACTTCATATATATATAGATATTTCTTAAGAAAAAAACTTGCACAACCCTTATAGTCTTCAGCATTATTAAGGGGTTTATTTTCAATAACCCAAGCTGTATCGTGATATAAACAACTTAAGAACCAAGTATATAAAAATCGTATTGGGAATTACTTTAAGAAGCTAATTCATCATTTATTAAATCCTTTATTAGACAACCCAGATAATACATTGAAACAGAATGTACATGTTTACCTTTTTCTTTATGCTCATCAATGAACTTAAGATAAAATGCTTTTTCTTTCCTGCCAAGTTTAAAATAATTTAATATAAATTCCCATGATTTACCTGTATTCTCAATTGGATTAATACGATTATTACTATAATAGATAATATCATTTCCATTTCCATTATGGAGAGATACAAAACGTTCATATAAATTCATACCCTCACTCCATTTTTAACATTTCGAGATCTAACTTAGTTTTTTCTTTATTCTTAATTAATACTATCATACTGCATGGATAGGATGTCTATAACATTTATGATATTATTTGCCCACACATTTCGACAATTCAATAAAAAATCGCCAACCAAAGACTTCTCTTCCCAGTTGACAACATAGAAAGATATAGAAATTGTTCCTGTGCCTATTAACAGAGATTTCACAAAGCAAAGCCTGACCCCTAAAAATTGCTTCAAACTGTAACATTGAAAATAGCATCTAAAGAGTTGATATTGCAATACAAGTGATATATACTATATATGTAATGAATTGCGGAAGGAGTTGATTACCATGGCCAATACAACAAATTTCAGCGTCCGTATGGACAGCGACATCAAAAAACAGTGTGAGGCGCTTTACGGAGAACTTGGCATGACCCTCACGACAGCTATTAACGTGTTTTTAAGACAGTCGCTTCGGGTTGGCGGTTTTCCTTTTGATGTAAAGATCGACATACCGAACGCCGTTACAATCGCCGCCATGAAGGAAGCTGAAAGCATTGCACGTGACCCTAGCGTAAAACGCTACAGCGATGTAGAGGAAGCGTTGAGGGAACTAAAAAGATGAAGCTGGACATCGTTTGGACAACACAATTCAAGAAGGACTACAAGTTGGCAATGAAACGCGGGCTTGAAATTGGGTTGCTGGACGATATTATCCGACTGCTGGCCAAGGGGGAACCGCTGCCGGAAAAGGACCGTGACCATGCTCTGACTAAGAATTGGGCAGGATATAGAGAATGTCACATTCAAAGCGATTGGCTGCTTGTGTACCGTGTCGAGAACGACGTTCTCGTGCTGGTACTGGCGCGTACAGGCACTCATAGTGACTTATTCACAAAGTAAAGCCTGACCCCGTGATTATAGGCTGTGCCTCTATCAAGATACATTATTCAGCGCTGCACCGGTTGCGCCCGGTGTCTTCCACAACTCCATACAAATATATATTAAAAAGCGAATGAATGCCTTCTTCCATGGACAGGTTGTTTTCCATTAAAAAAACAGGATTAATCACGGATCTGATGCCGGCCATCAAGGCTGTGGTAAAAATTTTGGGGTTGACCTTCCGGAAATACCCCTTTTCGTTGTTTAACAGCAGGTTTTCAAAATTTTGCTGGATCTTTTCCGACCGGAATTGTTCAACTTTATCCCAGAGATGGGGGTAATATTTTTGTAAATCATACAAGGCCATCGGCTGGAATAACTTAACATTTTCAGTAACAACTCTGATTACGCCGGTAATCTTCTCAACGGGATCGTCGGAAGAAGAAAGGGTCTGGCGCACTTTCTGTTCCATAATAGATAAAAAGTCTGTTATTACGGAGTGAACGATATCTTCCTTGTTCTTGAAGTGGCGGTAAATTGTCCTTTTGCTCATACCCATGTGCGCCGCCAGTTCGTCCACTGTCACCCGCGAAAATCCGCGCACTGCGGCCAGTTCTTTACAAGCCCCGGTTATTCTTTTTTTATAATCTGTTTCCATTTTTCATGCATGCCTGATCAAGCAATTTTCTTTTTAAACTTTAAGATACTGATTGTGGTCAATACTACGGAAAAAATCAGCAGCGCCGCGACCTGGGGGACCAGGTAGAAAAAACCGATTCCCTTCAGGACGATTCCCCGGATAATTACTAAGTAATAAGTGAGGGGGATAAAGTTTCCTATATACTGGATTATAACCGGCATGGCCTCTCTGGGAAACATAAAGCCGGATAAAAGAATACTGGGCAGCATGAAAAAGAAAGACATCTGGAATGCCTGCATCTGGTTTTTGGCAATATTAGAGATCAATATGCCCACACCAAGAGAGGCGGTGATAAAGAAAAGGGTCAGTTCGTATAATTCCAGCAAACTGCCCCGGATGGGCACGCCGAAGACGGTAACGCCGACCAGCAGGGCGACAGTAACTTGAATGTAGCCGAGCGCTATATAGGGGATGATTTTGCCGATCATAAGTTCGAAAGACCGGATCGGAGCAACCATAAGCTGTTCCAGTGTGCCTCTTTCCCGCTCCCTGACAATGGCTGCGGAGGTCATGATCACCATAGTCATGGTCACAATGATCCCAAGTATAGCCGGGACCATGTAATAAGCAGTAATGCCGTCGGGATTGTACCATGGCCGCACCCTGATATCGTAGGGAATGTTCTTAATCTGGGCTTTCTGAATGATAATTTTTTGTGATTTTAACAGGCCGATAGAATTGGCCGTGGCGATAGCCGTGGCTGAAACCATGCTGTCGGTGGCGTCCACCAGAACCTGAACCGCCGCTGTCTCTCCCTTCTTTATTTTCTCTTTGAAATCCGGCGGGAAAATGATGCCGACTTTGGCCTTGCCGCTGTCAATCAGGTTGGTTATTTCAGTATAACCTCCGGCGTTGTAAGTTATGTCAAAATAACCGGAAGATCTGAAGGCATCCAGCAGATCCCTGCTCTCGGCGGACATGGACTGGTCAAAAACAGCGGTTGGAATGTGTTTGACCTCGGTTTGGATAGCAAAACCGAATAAAAGCAACTCGATCATCGGCAGCGCGAAGACCATGGCCAGGGTCAGCCGGTCACGCATCATTTGCAGCACTTCTTTTTTCATAATGGCTAAAATTTTGTTCATCCAGATCACCCGCCTTTTTTCTGTTTGGCCAGGAAGATAAAAACATCTTCCAGGGAAGGTTTAATTATTCTCGCTTTAACTCCGGTGTACCGGTCCAATTCTTCAATGCGGCTTTGGGATTCCAGCAGCACATGCAGAAGGGGGCCGTGGATAGAGCACTCTTTAACATAAGGGAGCTTTTCCAGATCATCAACTTTGTACAGGGCGTCGGGAAGGCTGACTTCCGCCAGACACCCCTGGATAACATTATTTTTCAGATTTTCAGGCGTGTCATCCGCGATAAGGTTTCCTTCAGCAATAAAAGCGATGCGATAGCAATGCTCGGCTTCATCCATAAAATGAGTGGTCACCATGACGGTTGTGCCTTCAACGGCCATTTTCTGGATGATTTTAAAAAATTGGCGCCTGCTGGTGGGGCTGATGCCGCTGGTAGGCTCGTCTAAAAATAATATGGACGGACGGGAAATAATGGCGCATCCCAGCGCCAGGCGCTGTTTCCACCCGCTGCTCAAGTTGACCGCCATCTCGTCTTCCCTGCCTTTTAACATGGCCATTTCGATCATTTCAGGGATTCTTGTTTTGCGCTCGCGGCGCGGAATATCGTAGACACCCGCATAGAAGTCCAGGTTTTCATAAACCGTCAGGTCATCATAAAGGCTGAACTTCTGCGACATGTAGCCGATTTTGCGCTTAATCTTCTCCGCTTCCCTGGCTAAGTCATAGCCGAGCACGGTACCGGAGCCGGAGGTGGGCTCAAGGATGCCGCACAGCATCCGGATTGTGGTCGACTTTCCCGAACCGTTCGGTCCGAGGAAGCCGTATATTTCCCCTTGCTTGATGTTCATGGATATCTTGTTGACAGCAACGAAAGAACCAAAAACACGGGTCAGTTCGCGGGTGGTCACGACGTATTCCATTTAAACCGCCTCTTTCCCGGTAAGGGATACAAAAACGTCTTCCATAGAAGGAGTGATTTCTTCAAAATAAATAATGTGAATTCCTTTTTCGGAGAGCAGGCCGGTTATTCCGGCTTTTGCCCTTTCGGTGTCGTTTACGGACACGTGGCACTTGTCGCCGTAAACATTAGCCTCAACCACTTCCGGAAGATTTTCAAGAAAATCAAGATCTTTGACGTCCGCCTTGATTTCCATGATTTTTTGCGGAATCTGACTTTTTAGGAAATCCGGGGCGCCTGACGCCGCAATCTTTCCCCCGTCCATGAGGGCCACTTTTTTGCAGAGTTCCGCCTCATCCATGTAGGGAGTTGAAACAAGAAGAGTCACACCGTCTCTATTCAGCCGGTATAATATTTTCCAGAATTCTTTGCGGGATTGGGGATCTACTCCAAAGGTCGGCTCGTCCAGAATCAATAAACGTGGCCTGGCCACCAGAGCGCAGGTAAGAGCAAGCTTTTGCTTCATTCCTCCGGAAAGGTTGTCGGCTAAACGGGACTTAAATTCAATTAAATTAGTCATTTCCAAGATTTCATCAGCCCGCTCGCGGATTGTTTTTGTGCTTAGACCATACAGGGAACCAAAGAAATGGATATTTTCCCAGACGGTCAGATCTCCGTAAAGGCTGAAACGCTGGGGCATATAACCAAATGTTCCGGCAGGCTTGCGGTTATTTTTTTGCCCGCCGCCAAATAAAGTGACGGCGCCGCTTGTGGGGGTGATCAGTCCGCAGAGCATCCGGAGCAGAGTTGTTTTGCCGGCGCCGTCCGGTCCGACCATGCCAAAAATATCCCCTTGCCTAACTTCTATTGAAACATCGTTTACCGCCGCAAGGAGACCGAACATTTTGGTCAGCCGGCAGGCTTCAATCACGCTTCCACTCTCCTTTGGCGCTCCTTACGGAATCGTTACATCCGCAGGCATGCCGGGCTTTAAAACGCCGTTTTCATTCTTTATTCTTATTTTTACGGCGTAAACGATATTGGTACGTTCTTTCTTGGTTTGAATTGTTTTTGGAGTAAATTCCCCCTGGGAGGCTATTTCTTCAATTTGCCCCGTATATTTTACGGAACCCCCGCTTACCGTAAAGATTACCTGCTGTCCCAGTTTAATTTTGGGCAGGTCGTCCGTGGGGATGTAAACTTTGATCCACAAGTTGTCCAGGTCGGCAATGGTCGCTATAGAGGCTCCGGTTTGAACCATTTCGCCGTTTTCGACGTTTTTGGAAAGTACCGTGCCGTTAATCGGGGTGATGATTTTGGTGTCTTCCAACAGCGCCCCGGATGCTTTTAGAATAGCTTTGCTTCGCTCCAACTCCGCGCGGGCGGTTTTAATTTTATCCGGACGGTTGCCGGACAATAAGAGGCTCAACCTGTTCTTAGCCGCATCAAGCTGGTTTTTGGCTTGCTTATATGCTGTTTCCGATTTTTCCATTTCCGACTCGGGAATCACTTTTTGATCGTATAAGGCCTTTACTCTTTCGTAATCTCTGCCGGCCTGGTCGCAGTTCGTCTGGGCGGTATCGACGGCAATTTCAGCTTCCTTGATTTCCTGCTCCCTTGCCCCGGAAGTGAGATCGTCCAGCTGCGCCTGGGCTTCTAAAACACCCAGGGTGTCTCTTTCCTTTTGGGCAATTAAATCATTTCTATTAATTACTGCCACAAGCTGGTCTTTTTTCACCAGCTCGCCTTCGGAAATTTTAAAATCCCGCAGCGTGCCGGATAGTTTTGCCCGCAGTTCCACTTGTGTCGCTTCGATAGTCCCGGTAGCCTGCAGGCCGGGCAGCTCTTTCTCTTTGATGAAATAGGAATATACCAGGTAGCTTGCGGCGCAAAAAAGCGCTGCTATTAATACAACAGCCACCTTCTTTTTCATGCGGTCTTCCCCCTCATTTGTTTTAATTGGTTAGAGAATATGCTGATATGCCGCACCGCGCTTTGATTGTCAGACAGTAATGGCTGCTATGATTTAGTGAATGGAAATTTATAGGTAAACTAATAACACTTATATAGTGTTCTAATTTTCATAATATAACTTATATAATTTTTAGGCAACCATTTTTTACAATAAATTTTTGCCTCGTGACCTGTCATCGGCATTTAGGAAATGTTGCCAGGAGTATCAGGCCGGAGCATGAGACTTTCGGAGAAGACTGCTTACAAGAACTTAAAACGGGGCAGACGGGCGCTTGCCTTTAACAAGAAAAAGCCGTTGACAACATATCAGTTAGTTAGGAAAGGGTAGTATGGCAGGGCTGGAAAGAATCTTTCGTTTGTGTAATTCGACAAAATACTGCAAATTAACCGATTGATAAATATTGTCTGATATAGTAAATTTATATCTGATTGTTATTGATTATATTGAACATAAAAAATTGTAAAGTGTTTTAACTGTTATTTCTTTAGGATGTGTTCAATTATGGACATTTTAGCAAATGACTTCTTTTGTTTACCTAAACAACTGGATGATTCCTATACCCGGTGTCGTCTGGCAGGTGTACCGGTTGAACTCTTAAAACCCAGAAATATATTACCAGAAAATAAGCTTATTAACTGTCTGGCAGCGAATACCATACTTCTCAATATTACAGACCGACTATTTACTCGGATTTTTTCCTCGAGATCGCCAATAGAGTATCTCTTAATACTATGTGACCAGGAGTTGGTGGCGCTCAAATTATATGCCACTAAAAACTTTATGGGAATGGTCGATAACGTAGAAATTGATATCGGTACAGTATTCACAGAAGAAAGCTGCGGTACAAACGCTTTAAGTTTGGCGCGGGAATATAAAAGGATTGTTGCCATCAAGGGTGATCAGCATTATTCCAACCTTTTCAAGAATTGGTGGTGCGTGGCCGGGCCATTAAAAGATTACATGGGTAAAACCATAGGTTACCTTGATATCTCAATGCTCGTTGCGCAAGAACTATGCTTTGTGACGGAATTTCTAAAAGCTATTATTTTCGCGGCAGAAAAAGAAACTTTTCTTCTTGATCTCGTTTTAAAAAAACTACAACCAGAATCACAATCTCCCCTGTCGACGGAGGCAGAGAAGAAACTTACACCTCGCGAAATCGAAATATATAGATTCTTGCTCCAAAGGCTGTCCAGTACAGAGATAGCAGAAGCACTTCAACTAAGTATTTCTACGGTAAGAACCTATCGCAAGAATATCTACCAAAAACTCAATGTAAATAAGTTAGCTGACCTTTTGTCCAAGTATAATCGATAAGTTTAACTACTTATACTGACAATTCCCCCATATTAGAGTAGATAAATACCCTATATAGGGGAATTGTCATTATTATCAATTAAGTTATTATATGTTACAGAAAACAGTAGACAATTTTAAACAAACATTCTGTTAAAGGAAAATGAAACAAACTCTAATCGAAGCCAAATAAAAATGACCACACAAGAGACTATTTAAAATCTCCCAACGATGGATAGGGGGTGAGTCCAATGAACAATTAAAAAGTGGTTTATGAGGCAAACCAGGGAAGGTCGCTAAAATCTTCACCCAAAGCCAGCCTGCACAAACCACATTTTTAAGTCAACGATAACATTTTATGGGCTAGTTATCAAGGAAAAACATTCATAAAAAGAACCAGAACTTCTATTTTTGGCCATTGAGTAATGCTTTCTCGGTAAATTGAATAAAATGGTCAAGAAAGATTTTGCTGACTGCAAAATCAATATTTAGATTAGGAGGAATATACATGTTAAAAAGGATTTTTTTACTTACCCTAATTTCACTATCAATTTTACTTCTGGGTGTTAACTTAGCTTGGGCTGTGGGAAATACAATAGATCAAGAAAAAAGAATGATGATCATACATATGAGCGCTTATGGAATGTCTGAAACTTCGGGAGAAAAAACTGGAGAAATAACTTATAATAAAAATCTTGAGAAAAAATATCTATCAATGAGTGATAAAGAGTTTGAAAAAGCGATGAGAGACAACCTGGAATCAATAATCAATAAAAAAAGTGAAGGTGTAGAAATTACCTGGGACAGAGACTTTGCAGAGAAAATAGTCAAGAATATGTTTCCAGATCTTTACACAACAATAGATGAACAAATTAAAAATGATCTGGCGGCTATCCCGCAAGATGAATTAGATAAAACAAAGCAGGATATTGAGAAAGGCACACCACCTGTTCCTGAACAACCCGTAGTAATACAAGAAAAAACAGAAAGACCCGTAATAGCTTCTTATGTACCTGGAAGCAAAACAAAAGATTTTGTATACACTTGTTATAGTCTTCTTGGAGGTAAGTTATGGAAATTTCACTGTCAAATGTATTGGGCATGGGATGCCACAAGAATTACATCTGTTAGTCCAAGTACTTGGGGCCAGATATATGATCCTCTATGGTATTATGATGGTATATCATCTAACACTCAGTATTTCATAAATCCAACTTCCTTTTATAAATATGTCGTTGGTCATTTCCATTCAAGTATATATGGACAACCTATCCAACATAGATACCCTTGGCATAGAATTACTATATATGCTGGAGGAGGAACATATACCAATAGTATGGGTTTATAATTATAATGAGTTGCTAAATAGTTCTACTGGGTTTGCTAAATAGGGTGAGTTATTCACCACCCTATTTATTTTTCTTATATATATATTATCACGTGCCAAATTTTTACTGCTATTATTTAGGAGAAAATTGATGAAAATAAAACCAATTATATATGGGAGCTTAGTTATTATCTCGTTTCTTGCCCTTATTTTTTTTTATATATCACCATTGATAATAGGCGTAAGGAATATTGATATTATTCCAGCAAATGTGTATTTGGCAATTCCATATAATGGTGTAACTGCTGATATGGAAATTCTTTTTAATCTAAATTGGCTTAAAAGCTTTCCCCAGCAAAAGATATTAAAGGGGGAATTAATTTCCCCCGATCAGAATGCTCTTACAGTAAAAGTAAGAAACACAGGAGAAAAAGACGGTTGCCTTGCTATTCGATTACCTTCAAGACAAATCGTAAGCGAAGGAGGAATAATTAATCAAAGTTGGGATTTGCCTGTTGGTTTATACCATTTTAACAATCTGAAGCTTTACTTTTCGGATGGTATGCTGTTGCCGCTGACAACATTT
>DIEU01000052.1:25159-38240 GCA_002418775.1 Firmicutes bacterium UBA5766 | reverse complement strand
TGCCCCGCTGCCAGATCCTTTTCCAGTTCTGCGAGATGAGCAAGTTTGTACAAAAACCACCGGTCAATCTTCGTAACTTCATGAATTGCTTCACAGGAAATACCCCTTTTAATTGCCTCAAATATTACGAAGAGGCGTTCATCGTCACACTCGGTGAGCATCTGTTCAATCTGTGCATCAGTCAGTTCTTTAAGCTTGGGCAGGTTAAGACTGTCCAGAAAAATCTCTGCTCCCCTTACTGCTTTCATGATTGCCTGTTCGAAGCTTATTCCGATAGCCATTACCTCTCCCGTGGCTTTCATCTGGGTACCCAGTGTGCGCTTGGCGTAAACAAATTTATCAAACGGCCACTTGGGGAGTTTGACTACTACATAATCCAGGGCTGGTTCAAAACAGGCAAAGGTTTTCCCGGTTACTGCGTTCTTGATCTCATCGAGTGTATATCCAACCGCTATTTTGGCCGCCACTTTGGCAATCGGATATCCTGTAGCCTTTGAGGCTAAAGCTGATGAACGGGAAACCCTTGGGTTAACCTCAATTATGGCATACTCGAAACTATCGGGATTTAAAGCAAACTGACAGTTGCATCCCCCTTCCACTTCCAGGGCCGTAATAATATTTAAGGCAGCCGATCGCAGCATCTGGTATTCTTTATCCGAAAGAGTTACTGCGGGAGCTATAACAATGCTGTCACCAGTATGCACACCCATAGGGTCAAAATTCTCCATGCTGCAGACTGTGATTACGTTGCCTGTCCGATCCCGCATTACTTCAAATTCTATCTCTTTCCACCCGGAGATACATTGTTCAATAAGGACCTGTGTAATGGGAGAAAGCCTGAGACCATTCTCAGCAATTTCCTGAAGCTCCTTTTCATTGAAGGCAATACCGCCGCCTGTCCCGCCAAGCGTAAATGCCGGACGGACAATTACCGGATAGGAAATTTCTTCGGCAAAAGCCAGTGCAGCAGGGACATCATTCACTACTGTAGAAGGAACAACTGGCTCACCTATAGACTGCATTGTATCCTTAAACATCCGCCTGTCTTCAGCTTTGTCTATTGTTTCCGGATTAGCGCCCAGTAACCTGACGCCTTGTTTTTCCAGGAACCCTTCTTTAGCCAACTGCATGGATAACGTCAGACCGGTTTGTCCGCCCAGCGTGGATAAGATGCTGTCCGGACGCTCCTTGATAATGATTCTTTTGACTGTTTCCAACGTCAAAGGTTCTATATAAATTTGGTCAGCCATAGCGTTGTCTGTCATAATCGTTGCCGGATTGGAGTTTACCAGAACTACTTCCAATCCCTCTTCTTTTAGTGCCCGGCATGCTTGCGTTCCCGCATAGTCAAATTCTGCAGCCTGTCCTATAACGATAGGTCCTGAGCCAATTACAAGTACCTTTTTTATATCCTGGTTTAGCGGCATTTTAAGCCCTCCTCCCGAATGAGGTCAATAAATCGATCGAATAAATAGTTGGTATCCAGGGGTCCTGCCGAGGCCTCCGGATGAAACTGAATCGTAAAGGCAGGCATATTATGATACTCAATTCCTTCACAGGTTCCATCGTTGGCATTTAGAAAACTTATTGAGGCCGAAGCTGGAAGACTATCGTTCACAACCGCGTAACCATGGTTTTGGCTGGTAATGTATACTCTGCCTGTTTTTAAATCCTTCACAGGCTGGTTGGCGCCTCGATGCCCGTATTTAAGTTTGGCTGTTTTCGCTCCCTGCGCCAGAGCCAGCAGCTGATGGCCCAGGCAGATACCAAAGATCGGTATCCCTGAATCAGTAAGGTTGGCCAGTTCTTTAATAATGTCTTTATTGTCGGCAGGATCGCCCGGCCCGTTGGAAAGCATAATCCCATCCGGCTTTAAATCCACAATCTTTTCTGCTGTAATATGGGCGGGCACAGTGACAACCTCGCAGCCCCGTTTGATCAACTCGCGGCGAATATTTTCCTTGGCCCCGAAATCCCACAACACAACTTTGTATCCTCCCGGCGCTCCTTTGATTACTGAAATTTCCCTGGTACAGACTTTCTGAACAGCATCTGTTATTTTATAATTTTTAATTTCAGCCAGTATCTCATCAATGTCATCAACCGTTGCAGTAATTTTGGTATTCATAACCCCAAACTCTCTGATGATCTTGGTTAGTTCGCGAGTATCAATTCCGCAGACTCCAATAATATTATGCATCTTTAAAAAAGTATTAAGCTCACCTTTACTACGGAAGTTGGATGGAACTCGACACCACTCCCGGACAATATATGCTTTTAATTTGAGAGAAGAACTTTCAAAATCATCAGGGATAACGCCATAATTTCCTATTAAAGGAAACGTTTGAACCACAATCTGCCCATAATAGCTGGGGTCAGTTAATGTTTCCAAATACCCGGTCATCCCGGTTGTAAATACAATTTCACCAACTGTCTCTCCAACTGCTCCAAAAGATTCACCTTTAAAAACCTGCCCATTTTCCAGGACAATAAAGCTGCTTTGTGTCACTCTAACTTCACCTTCTATATATAAAATTTTCAACATTTAATAATCTGATTATAGAAAAAATGCGTCTGGAAATATCTTGCCAAACGCCTCTTATTTGTTGTGCGTATGTTTATCTTCGAAATAACGCTGTAATTATTTTAACTGCATATACGCGAAATATCAATCCGCGGATGTGCCTGACAGGAAAAAATGAAGCAAAGCGCTGATACCTTAAAAGATGGCCGGTATAAAACATTTAAGAAGGAATATGGCAGCAACATGTAGAACAAATAGAAAAATTGACTTGTTTTGGAATTACATCTTTAGGAGAAGCGGGCGGCCGAAATACGGTTTAATAACTGCCTGTGAGGACAACCTCTAACTTCCTGGCGATGGCCTTGTTGAGATCGTCATAAGAATCCCAAATGTTAATTGGCAAGTTTTGTCCGCAAACCAGCCCGAAATACTGCTTCAGCGTTTCAAATAGTTGACTTGCGGTAAAGCCGGTGCGGGCATAGATCCAACCGTCGTTTATTTCTACAATCTCATGGGCGATAATATTGCGGATTTGTTCTTCAAAGTCCCGTATTATGTTTGTCAAGCCGGTAATTTTATTGAACATGTCCGCAGATTCTCCAGTTTGGCCTTTTCGGCAATAGTAAACGATCAAAGGGCGCATATTTGAAGAAGAAAGAGGGCTGGTTCTGTACTCGCTATGGAAATCTTCGTCCAGCGCGGCTGCCTCTTCCGGCTTTAATTTTTCTCTGACGAGGTAAGGTATCCTGGCAGCGCCCCGAAGTTCACAGCGTTGCCGGATATCGATGCGAAAAACCCTGGCCAGGCAAATCTCAAAAAGATCGGCGATGGCGGGGGATAACCCCCGGATAAAATCGCCAAGCTCCCCTTTTTCAAGCTTGAGCCGCAATAATAACAAATACTCAAAAAGATACTTCAAATCGCTGCTTTTTACCGGACATAAATCGTAGCCTTCCAAGCTGAGAGCGTCGAGCTTTTTTAGATTCAAAGAATAACGCAGACTGGCCGCCTGCAGCAGTTTATACGCCAAAGGGTCGATAAAACCTTTAATTTGTGCGGCGGCGACCAAGGCGGCGGAATAGTCGTATGAAAGTATATGTTTTTTGATGGCTTCTATTTGCAGAATAGACAGGTAGTTCTTTTGAGTGACCACAATACAGCGGTTGACGAAAGTATCCGGACTATTATCCTGGTTAAGCTCCCATTCGGTTTCGATATCATATTCAGCCTTGACCGGCGCTTCTAAATTGGACTTTTTTTCAGGTGAGGTGACTTGAAGGGGTAAATACGGGCGATCCGACAGGGCGCAGAGAATTTGCAGGGCGGACTTCATCTGCGGCGTTCCGGATGAAAGATTGATAATTAAAGTGGAGTCGGGATTTTGAGCCATAATATCCAATATATTGCTGTTAAATTCTTCAAAAAACGAGTCAAAGGCCTGGGGATTATCTATTCCTTCGCGTTTTATCTTATTGGTGTCAATGGTAATGCCCAGGCTGCAGGCCAGTTTTTGCAGAGTGACTTCATAGCGGTTGTCCAGGGCGTCAAAATTACAGATTTCCTGTGTCATATACAGATAAACCTTTTCCGGTTGATAGACGCGGCAGATGTGGAGCATGGCGCCGTCCCGGAAACCTCTTATCGGGTCAGTCATGCCGAGCGGTGAAAACAAAATGTATTTTTCCATTTTACAGACCTCTTTTACAAATTAATTAATTATAGCATAATCATAAACAATCGACATGCGTCAATTCCTTAAAAAAGAAGGTGAATACTTGAAGAAAGAAACGTTGATTCTCACAGCCGCCGGCCTGCTCCATGATATTGGCAAGGTAATTTACCGGGCCGGCATAATTGACGGACGCAGCCATAGCGTTTCCGGCGCTGATTTTATTAGTGAAATTACCACAGAAAGAGATCTGAGGGACTGTATTCGCTACCACCATGGCAAAGAACTGGCGCGGGCAAAACTGGCCGAGGATGCTTTAGCTTATATTACCTACATTGCCGACAATATTTCCTCCGGCACGGACCGGCGGGATAGAGAGGTTGAAGGCGATTCCGATATCCCTCGTTTTGACAGAACTTTGCCTATGGAACCGGTTTTTAACATTCTTAACCTGGCGCAGGGAGAAGGATCGCGCAAAGCGGTATATCCGGCCGGCGTCCTGAATGAAAAACTGCCGTATCCTGTGCCGGCGGCGGGCAATAAACGATCAGAGACTGAATACAATGAGTGCTTTCAAAATATCAAGGCCAATTTGAAACAGATCGTATTTGACGAGCATTATATCAACTCCTTGCTGGAAATAACCGAAACCTACCTGTCCTATGTTCCCTGCAGCACGATGACCAGCCAGCTGCCGGATATCTCGCTCTTTGACCACCAGAAGATTACGGCTGCGGTATCGTCCTGCATTTATCTTTACCTGGACTCTGCAGGGGAGCAAAACTACAGGAAATTGCTTTTTGATGAGGACAAGCTCTTTTATAAACGCAAGGCTTTTTTAATGGTTTCATGCGATTTTTCCGGAATTCAGAAATTTATCTACAACATACGAAGCAAGCAGGCCTTAAAGGCGATGCGCGCCCGCTCCTTTTACCTGGAAATGTTTCTGGAGCATATTTGCGATGAGATTTTGGCGGGCGCGGGCGTTGGGCGGACAAACCTGATCTATACCGGCGGCGGGCACGCCTACCTGCTTCTGCCCAATACGGATGAGGCGAAGAAACAGCTGGACGCCTTTGAGAAGAAGGTCAATGCCTGGTTTGTGGCCACCTACGGGACCGGCTTGTATCTTGCTGTCGCGTCCGCAGCCTGCAGCGGCAATGATCTGATGAATAAAGTCAAGTGCGGGGCGTCTTACAGCGCTATTTATCAAGAACTGTCCCGGCTTTTGTCGCTTAAAAAACTACAGCGCTATGACGCCGGAACCATTTTAGCTTTAAACAATTTTGACGGGCAGGCGTCGCAGCGGGAATGCAAAATCTGCGGCGCCGTCAGCTGCCTGGAGCAGGATGAAGATATCTGCGGCACGTGCGGTGCGTTTACCAGGATAGCTGAAAACATCATCAAGGAAGATATCCTGATTATAACAGCGCCGGAGCGGCAGATGTCCCTTTTCGGGGTGGAACTTCCGGCTGTTTCGGGAAGCCGCTGGATGTATTTTATGGGAGAGAGCCAGGTTAAAGAACTGCTTAAATCAGTTGACGGTAATCTGCGGGTTTACAGCAAAAACAAGATGTATACGGGCCTCGATTTTTCAACAAAGCTATGGGTCGGGGATTATATCAAAAGCGGTGACCTGGAGGATCTGGCCGGACAGTCGCAGGGAATAAAGCGGCTGGCGGTATTGCGCGCTGACGTGGATAATCTGGGTTCCGCCTTTATCATGGGTTTTGAACGTCCCGGCGGGCGAACGCCCGAAGAAAAAAATGAATATCAGACTTTATCGCGCACAGCTACTTTTTCGCGGCAAATGTCTTTGTTCTTCAAATACTACATCAATCAAATCCTTTATGGAAATTTCGATCTCCCGCAATTTTCCCTGGATCGGGCGGAAGGGCCCGCGAAGCCGCGTCAGGTGGCAATAATTTACTCCGGAGGAGATGATGTGTTTATCGCCGGCGCCTGGAACGAAGTAATTGAAACAGCGGTAGATCTGCAGAAAGCTTTTAAAAAATACTGCCTGGGAAGCCTGACAATATCCGCGGGCATCGGCGTTTTTGAAAGCAAATACCCTATTTCGCGGATGGCCTCCGAGACTGCGGACCTTGAGGAAAAAGCTAAAGCGGCGCAGGGAAAAAACTCGCTTACGCTTTTTACAGCAGGCGCAGAGGCTGTTGACGGCTGGCCGGAAGACCATACATACAACTGGGCGGAGTTCACAGACGCTGTGGTGGGCGAGAAACTTCAGGTCATCCGGGATTTTTTTGATTATGAAGAGCAGGAGCGAGGGCGCGCTTTTTTATATAAACTCCTGGAATTCCTGCGCAAAAGCGAACAGGAAAAAATCAATGTCGCCAGGTACGCCTACCTGTTGGCCCGCCTTGAGCCAAAGCAGAAAAGCCCCGGTTATAAAGCTTATCTGATTTTCTCCAGAAAAATGTACAACTGGATTTTTAATAGCCGCGACAAAAAACAGGTTATAACCGCTATTTATATTTATGTCTACTTGAACAGAAAGAAAGGGGTTTAAAGCGTGAACCAAATCGAAGAAGCGTTTAGAAAAAAGGGTATTAAAGGCTCTGAGGAAAAGTCCGCCCAGGGCGCAGCGAAACAGGGCAGCCAGGGCGCTCCCAGGCCTGCGGTCCGTACCGCGCCCGGACAGGCTCAAACGACGAGTCATGCCGGATCTTCCGCCTGGCTGCCGGAAGACTATGTAGCGGAGGCGGAACGGAATATGCGGGCGCTGGGCACAGAAGATACCAGGAATCCGGGAAAATATCGCTTCGAGATAACCACAAGCAAAATTCGCAACATTCTTTCCATAGTCAGCGATATCTACAACGACGAACTGCTCAGCGTCAGTCCGGAGCTGTCCGAAAAAAGCAAGGCCAAAAAGAAAGCCTTGCAGGTGCGAGTTCTTTATGAGGCGGGCCGTGAGAAATCCGTCGAAAGATTTGTCTTGAAAACCAAACTTCTGGATTATCTGAAACAGGTGGAAAATAACCGCGCGAAATTTATAGAATTCGCCAAATATATGGAGGCCCTGGTCGCCTATCATCTTTACCTGGGTGGCAGAGACAATTAGGAAAGGAGTCTTAAAACCATGTACGGCAAAATCATTTTCAATGCTGATTTAAAAGTTCTTACCGGTATGCATATCGGAGGGGGCTCGGCTTTTTCCGCTATCGGCGCTGTGGACAGCCCGGTGGTCCGGGATACGATCAGCAGGCTGCCGATTATTCCCGGCAGCAGCCTGAAAGGGAAACTGCGCACTCTTTTAGCCCGCAGCCTGGCTGCGGATATAACAAAACTTCCCGAACCCAATGGGGATGGCAAGGAAATCAAGCGCCTCTTCGGCGCCAGCGCTCCGGATATAGTAAAATCCCGCCTGCAGTTTTCCGACTGTTTCCTAAAGAACAAAGATGAACTTGAGAAAGTCGGGTTGACCGAGGTCAAGTTTGAAAATACCATCAGCAGAAGCACTTCTGTGGCGAACCCAAGGCAGATTGAACGGGTGATCAGCGGTTCGGTTTTTGGTTTTTGTGTAGTCTATGATCTTGAAAACGAGGCTGACCTGGAAGAGGACATGGAGTATTTTATCAAGGGGCTCAAGCTGCTGCAGATGGATTATCTTGGTGGGCACGGGACCAGGGGTTATGGACGGGTCAGCTTCGAGAACTTTAAATTGAAGCAGCCGGAAAAGAGCCTGACCGAAGAGAAACTTCAAGAAATAAGCAATCTTTTTAAGGAAGTCGAGAAATATGCTTTACTACCTGTGTAAACTAAAATTTAGCACAGCCCTGCATATTGGCGACAGCAGTTCCGCCCGCTCCCTGGAAACCTCGAAGATGGTCTTTGGAGCTGACACTCTTTTCTCGGCCCTGTGTCACGAAGCCGTAACTCTTGGCGGCCGGGATTTGTTGGAGTGTTTTTATCAGTTAGCCAGGGATGACAAACTGCTCTTCAGCGACAGCATGCCCTACTGCGGCGAGACGCTGTACATGCCAAGGCCGGTTGCGCAGGCCAGACACAAAACGGAGGGCGACCCCAGGCTGCGTAAAAGATACAAAAAAATGTCCTACCTTCCTGTTGCTTTAATGGATAATTATCTGGCTTATCTCCGGGGTGAAGCCAACTTTGAGGTGAGCTTTGCCGAAGATGAAGACAAAGCGGGAGCCCTTGAAAAGCAGCCTGTGGTTCATACTAAATTCGGCAGGCACAGCACGGTGGCCAAAGTTTCTATCCAAGGCAGGGAAGAAACCGAACCGTTCCATGTCGGGACTTTTACCTTTTTTGATGAACCCGGGCATGAAGATTGCGGCTTGTATATAATCGTCGGTTACGCCGAAGAAAGCGTGCGGCTGTTGGCGCTGCGCTTGCTTAATTCTTTATCGTTCAGCGGCATCGGCGGCAAAACCAGCGCCGGCTACGGCAGATTTACCGTCAGCGACGAGATTTTTCTGGACGAGGTTTGCGATAAGCAGACGGATTGGCTCAAGCAAAAACTGCACAATTCGGAATCAAGCAGCTTCATGTTATTGAATTTGGCGCTGCCCAAAGAAGAAGAGATGGCAGCGGCGGCGGAAGAAAGCACATACGCCCTGGAAAGACGCGGCGGCTTTGTGCGGTCAAGGGATTACGGGGGAACCTTTTACAAAAAAAAGACCGGTTATTTATTCGCCGCCGGCTCCGTTTTTAAAAAGCCCTTCCGGGGAGATATCTTTGACGTTGCGGTGGAAGGCGCTCACCCGGTATACCGTTTTGGCAAAGCGATGTTTTTGGGGGTGGACTTATGATCGAAATGAATCATCTGGCGAAATATCAGTTGGTTTTAACTGTCCGCAGCCCTGTTTTTGCCGGCTCGGGTTTGGAGGTTGCCAAAAAGGAATATTACTTTGACCAGCGCAATAAGCAGGTCCACATCCTCAACCTGGAAAAATTTATCGGGTTGATTGTCGGCAAGGGACTTATGGACGCTTACGAGAATTACATTTTAAGAGGCGCCTGGAATGTGTATCTGGACGGTTTTTTCCGGGACCATAATATCAGCCGGACGGAGATTGAAGCTATAACCAGCTATAAAATAGACAGCGCGGATGCGCTGACGCCCGAACACAGCTTGAAAGAGATCAAACTGTTCATGCGCGATTCCGCCCAGCGGCCTTACATTCCCGGCAGTTCGCTCAAAGGCGCTTTAAGGACGGCTATTTTAGCCAAAATGCTGCTGGATGACAGCGGCAAAAGGGATAGAAACGCCGGTTTATTTCTTTCGGCAATCCGTGATGGCCGGCAGCCCGGCGACCGCAATTACGCAAAAAAGGCGACCGAACAAGTTGAAGAATACTACCTCCATACCCTGGGATTAAACAAGAATAAACCAAAAGACGCGGTGAACAGCGTAATGCGCGGCGTCAGCGTTTCCGACAGCCTGCCTGTCCGGGATAAGGACGCGATGATCCTGTGCGGCAAAAGGGATCTATCCGTTGCCGGCCTTGTAAAGCCCATCAACGTCGTGCGGGAATGTCTCAGGCCCGGCGTAAAAGTATTCTTTGATTTGTGCCTGGACAGTTCGATCCCCAGCGGGATTGATCTTAATTACATCAAAGAAGCTATCCGGGATTTCGGCTCTTATTATGCCGGCAGCTTTGACAGCAGGTTTAAAAAGCCCGCCGGCGCCGCGGCGGAAAAATTTCAGAACGCGCTTATCCTGGGCGGCGGAGCGGGGTTTTTCTCCAAGACCTTTGCCTATGAACTGCTGGGAAGGGCTGAAGGGTTAAAATTTGTCAGCAATTACATGAAGAATTCGTTTCGCTTGCATAAGCACGAGAAGGATTTGGAAACGGGAATTTCGCCGCACCGTCTCAAATATACGGTTTACCGCAACCAGAGCTGGCATTTCGGCGTTTGCGGCGTCGAAATATACTAAAACCGGAGATCTAATATGCTCGGCAGGATAGTTTTAAAGCTTCGCACAGATAAAGAGCGTCAACTGGATTATTTCAGCGGTTCTGTTTTGCACGGCTGCCTGATCGAGTTAGCCGGCCGCAATGCGGAGTACCTGCATGGCGGCGACGGGCTCAGGGCTTATTCACAGTATTGCTATTATGACGAGCGGACCGGCAGTACGGTATGGCAAATCAATACCCTTAATAAGACATCCTCCGAAATTATCGCACAAGCTCTTCAGGGAGTGGAAACTATCTATTTGAAGCAAAAAGGCTTGGAATACCATGTGGCAGAGAAAACCGGTTTTACTTATATCACCTATCGCGAACTGCTCCTGAGCCAGATGAACCGTGAAAGAATACCCAGAAGCGCCGCCCTTTATTTTAAGACTCCCTGCGCGTTGAAGTTTCAAAACCAGAGCGTTAATTATCCAGTGGTGAGAAGCATTATTTCCGGCTTGTACGCTAAATGGAATGTTTTTTCCGAGATTGTGGACCTGGAACAGAAAGAGTTGGTTGAGCAGATTGCCGCCGACAACCGGATCAGTTCCTACAGCTTGAGCAGCCGGGTATTTCCCCTTGGAGGAAGCAAAATCCCGGCCTTTCAAGGCTGGCTGAAGCTGGAGTCGCATTTGCCGGTTGTTTTGACCGCTTTGCGAAATGCGCTGCTGCTGTATGGAGAATACGCCGGAATCGGTTCCAAGACCGCATTGGGATTAGGCGCGGTAAAAACCGGTTTGGGGAGTGATGTATGATGAGTTTTCTTTATGTTTATGAAAATGGCGCAAAGATGAGTTTCAAGCAAAACAGAATATTCATCACAGTGAAAGAAAAAGCGTTGGAACGCAGTTTGCCTGTTGAGGGCGTGGAAAACGTAGTAGTCATCGGCGAGGTCAGTCTGACCTCGCCCTGCATCAAAGAGTTGTTGAGGCGCGGGATCAAACTGACATTTTTGTCAGGTTCGGGAGAGTTCTTCGGTAAGCTGGAGAGCACAAGCCATATCAATATAAACAGGCATTTGCAGCAATTTAAATGCTACGAGGATCCTGATTTTACTTTTAAAATAGCCCAGGAATTTATTACTGCCAAAATCCGCAACCAGATAACCATAATCCGGAGATATGAGCGAAACAGGGAATCATCTGAAGTGCAAAAAGGGATTGATGAGCTGCAAATATATTATAAAAAGGCAAAAGAAGCGGTAGAAAAAGAAGTCTTAATGGGTTATGAAGGTTATTCGGCAAGAGTGTATTACGGGTTGCTGTCTAAATTGACGGAAAGAGAGTTTAAATTTTCAGGCCGCTCACGCAGGCCGCCGCGCGATCCTTTCAATTCGCTGTTAAGTTTTGCGTACACATTACTAATTTATGATGTTTTTAACACTGTTGAAGGAAAGGGTCTGCATCCTTATATAAGCTGTTTGCACGCTGCAAGGCAGGGGCATCCGTCTTTGTGCAGCGATTTGATGGAAGAGTGGCGGGCTGTTATTGCTGATGCGCTGGTCATGTATGTTATCAGCAAAGGTATTGTCAAAATAAAGGATTTTAATGTATTGGAAGAGAATAAAGGAGTATTCCTCAAACAGGAAATTGCCAAGGTGTTTATTTCCGAGTATGAAAAAAAGATGCGCACGCAAGCAAAATACTTGCCATATCTGGATTTTGCCACTAGTTTCCGGCGGGCTATCGAGTATCAGGCGGGTCAATATGTCAAAGCGCTGGAGCAGCAAGACCCGACTTTATACAAGAGTGTGATCATTAGATGATACAATCAAGAAACAGAATTTTTACCTTTGATGATTTTGTGTCGGAAGAGAGGCGAAAATATTTGATAGTCATCATCTACGATATTATAGACAATAACCGGCGGTCCCGTTTCGCCAAATATTTGCTCGGCTTTGGAGAAAGGGTGCAGAAATCTGCTTTTGAATGTATTCTTACATCGGCGAAGTATGAAGCGCTGTTATCAGGCATACCGAAATATATTGAGGAGGAAGACTTTGTAAGAGTATATAAATTGGCCGGAAATACCGACATAAAAATATGGGGCAATATCCCTTTAATGGAAAACGAAGAGGTAATAATTATTTAGGCAGTCCGTTAAATAAGCAAGAGAATTGGCTTGAACTGCAAGTTCAGCGCCGATGCCTGATTTTACTGAGAAAATCGGGATTTGAAGAGGGGGTTTCAGGAAAAATGCAAGCAATAATTTGTAAAAATTTTTATGAGCCGCAAATTGCATTTGTATACGTTGCGGTATAAGGGTTCGGAAGCAGAGGATTAAAAACAAAATCCCCGATTAAGGGGACGGAAACTATTGCCTCCCTTTGTTTTATTTACTATAGTAATCATTAAAAACAAAATCCCCGATTAAGGGGACGGAAACCCCCAACCGGACGGTAAACATAAAGCGCACCCTGGATTAAAAACAAAATCCCCGATTAAGGGGACGGAAACCAACTTTTTCAATGACATCATACTCTTCTTGTAATATATTAAAAACAAAATCCCCGATTAAGGGGACGGAAACAGTTCAAAGCTTACTTTGAATACCTCGAAGTGCATATTAAAAACAAAATCCCCGATTAAGGGGACGGAAACTGATGCCCTGGTAGCCGGTCCCGCACGTGTCAAATTAAAAACAAAATCCCCGATTAAGGGGACGGAAACTTTTTCAAGACTTCCGCTACAGGGAAGCCCTCTTCTTATTAAAAACAAAATCCCCGATTAAGGGGACGGAAACTCAACGGGACGGTAGACATAAAATTCCCCTTCGCATTAAAAACAAAATCCCCGATTAAGGGGACGGAAACCAGGATTTTTTCGCCTTCCAGGAGAGCGACAAAACATTAAAAACAAAATCCCCGATTAAGGGGACGGAAACGATAACCCGTGCTACAATTATCAAAGTCGCATGTGCAAATTAAAAACAAAATCCCCGATT
>DIEU01000052.1:17799-25118 GCA_002418775.1 Firmicutes bacterium UBA5766 | reverse complement strand
TCCCCGATTAAGGGGACGGAAACACCCTGGATTTGACGACTTTGCGCATTTTCGAAAATAAATTAAAAACAAAATCCCCGATTAAGGGGACGGAAACTCAAAAAGTTATATCTTTGCTATAATTGTTATTACATTAAAAACAAAATCCCCGATTAAGGGGACGGAAACTTGAGGCAGATTTGCGTAATGGCATGCTGGTTGGGAAAAATTAAAAACAAAATCCCCGATTAAGGGGACGGAAACTGGGAAGGACATAACCCTTCCCAGTGAATATTGATAATTAAAAACAAAATCCCCGATTAAGGGGACGGAAACCTACTATATTCATGTCCATCGTCGTGGCGGGAGTACAATTAAAAACAAAATCCCCGATTAAGGGGACGGAAACGGTTTTTACGTTGCCGTTTATGCGGGCGCTTGAGAAGATTAAAAACAAAATCCCCGATTAAGGGGACGGAAACACGATGGCTGCTCCAGAAATGTAAAGTTTTTTACCATTAAAAACAAAATCCCCGATTAAGGGGACGGAAACTAAGGGCGCTCCAACCCTCGATGACAAAGCCAGTTTATTAAAAACAAAATCCCCGATTAAGGGGACGGAAACGAGTTATCGGCTGATTTTAAGTCTTTAACAATTTGTTTTAGATTAAAAACAAAATCCCCGATTAAGGGGACGGAAACTCGATGATAATTGTGTCGTAACCCAGGCGCTCTGCCTCGATTAAAAACAAAATCCCCGATTAAGGGGACGGAAACTCAATGACATCATCATCATTAAGCATATTCAACTGCATTAAAAACAAAATCCCCGATTAAGGGGACGGAAACTGAAAGGATGTTTGCCGGAAAGTCCATTTTTCTCAATTAAAAACAAAATCCCCGATTAAGGGGACGGAAACCTAAATCTGTCTGGTAAATCCTTCAAAACATCCTATTAAATTAAAAACAAAATCCCCGATTAAGGGGACGGAAACACACAAATTTGGACTTTTTCGCCTGTATCTTGGGTTAATTCTAATTAAAAACAAAATCCCCGATTAAGGGGACGGAAACTTTCTAACACGTCCCATACTTTAAACATAGTTAAATTAAAAACAAAATCCCCGATTAAGGGGACGGAAACCAAAGCCTTTCCGCTGCATCGTGAGCTTGTTTGTATTAAAAACAAAATCCCCGATTAAGGGGACGGAAACTTTAGCGTTCATTATGATGCGATGCATATAAACCATTAAAAACAAAATCCCCGATTAAGGGGACGGAAACTTTGTGTCGGATTCCCATAGCCCAAGTTCTTTTTATTAAAAACAAAATCCCCGATTAAGGGGACGGAAACTTTCAAGGTCCTCCTCTTCAAGGAGAAAGACCTTGAATTAAAAACAAAATCCCCGATTAAGGGGACGGAAACGCTAATCCAGTCATACTGCGCAAGTTGCGTTGAATTAAAAACAAAATCCCCGATTAAGGGGACGGAAACATTCTCCAGTTTTGGATTTGTATAGTTTTACAACTTATTAAAAACAAAATCCCCGATTAAGGGGACGGAAACCAAGGTCCTCCTCTTCAAGGAGAAAGACCTTGAAATTAAAAACAAAATCCCCGATTAAGGGGACGGAAACGTTCACGGCCTCTTGTCATGATTGCCTTCAAATATTCAATTAAAAACAAAATCCCCGATTAAGGGGACGGAAACTAAATCTTTCAAAACATCTTTTACAACTCCTCTAAATTAAAAACAAAATCCCCGATTAAGGGGACGGAAACCGGCGCCAAGGTTCTCGATAATGGCGCGCGTAGCAATTAAAAACAAAATCCCCGATTAAGGGGACGGAAACTCCGTGATTTCGATATACTCCACGGACGCCCCTTGGATTAAAAACAAAATCCCCGATTAAGGGGACGGAAACGCGAGACGGACATAGTCAAACAGATACTGACCAAATTAAAAACAAAATCCCCGATTAAGGGGACGGAAACAGTTTGCAGTTTTGTCATAACCTCCTGCCGCTCTGCATTAAAAACAAAATCCCCGATTAAGGGGACGGAAACCCTGTGGGATCTCCGCTTATAGTGCTCCAGCCCTCATTAAAAACAAAATCCCCGATTAAGGGGACGGAAACAAATAGCAGTAAAATACTATGCTTGACAAGCTTTTTTGAATTAAAAACAAAATCCCCGATTAAGGGGACGGAAACTGTCAAAGATCTGACAATTAATGCCGTAAGGGGTAGAGCAATTAAAAACAAAATCCCCGATTAAGGGGACGGAAACCAGGATAGATCCTGCTCAGGTATGATCTGTTTGGAATTAAAAACAAAATCCCCGATTAAGGGGACGGAAACTTTATTTCGACTGATTATCCCATTTTATGATAACTTGAATTAAAAACAAAATCCCCGATTAAGGGGACGGAAACTGTAGTTACAATGTTCGCAACGTGTAAATAATTCATTAAATTAAAAACAAAATCCCCGATTAAGGGGACGGAAACTAGCAACTTTCACAATAATATTCATCATCATCATCATTAAATTAAAAACAAAATCCCCGATTAAGGGGACGGAAACTTGATCTTGCATGTTTTTTAATCTCCTTTTTTGTTTAAATTAAAAACAAAATCCCCGATTAAGGGGACGGAAACTTTCTAGCAAGTTATTTGCATCTTGTTTGAATTAAAAACAAAATCCCCGATTAAGGGGACGGAAACGCAATTTACTGCGTTAATGCTTAAACAATCCTCGATTAAAAACAAAATCCCCGATTAAGGGGACGGAAACCGAAGGGTATGGCATGAAGGAGTTTTTTTCTCCTTATTAAAAACAAAATCCCCGATTAAGGGGACGGAAACGCTGTCCAGGAGCCGTTACCACTCATTTTTTCCATTAAAAACAAAATCCCCGATTAAGGGGACGGAAACCATTCGTCATTAGTATACCCACTTACTTCCACTTCTCATTAAAAACAAAATCCCCGATTAAGGGGACGGAAACTTAATAATTACCAGTTTATTGATCGCCCATGGCCAAATTAAAAACAAAATCCCCGATTAAGGGGACGGAAACGGTACGAAACCCCGGTAGTATAATGATTTCACCTGAAATTAAAAACAAAATCCCCGATTAAGAGGACGGAAACTTACTTTTTTCACCGGGGTAGACATCGGTAAATACATTAAAAACAAAATCCCCGATTAAGGGGACGGAAACCATTTAATTTGGCTTCCCATTCAGCATCCGATGTCCAATTAAAAACAAAATCCTCGATTAAGGGGACGGAAACCTTTTTGTACTTCTTTACCCATAGCTTGAGCTTTTTTTAAATTAAAAACAAAATCCCCGATTAAGGGGACGGAAACCTTTTCATTAGGAATGGGACGGCAAGGACACTGACACATTAAAAACAAAATCCCCGATTAAGGGGACGGAAACAAATAGAAGGTGTAGTAATTTTCACCCGTAGAAGATTAAAAACAAAATCCCCGATTAAGGGGACGGAAACAAGCAGATCGCAGTTTCCCCAACTTCCAGGCCGGCAAAATTAAAAACAAAATCCCCGATTAAGGGGACGGAAACTTTAAGATATCTTTCCTAACCCTATTATATAATATGGCTATCTGATTAGCTCAGGAGTTCCTTCTCTTTACCCTTTAAACAAAGTTTGCCACCGCTTTAATTGCAGATTTTGTATGCCTGAGCTAATCAAATAGCCTCATTACGATCTGTGCATCTGCCATGTAGGTGACTTTCTGAGCTAACTGGATAACCATATTATATAATGGGATTAAAAACAAAATCCCCGATTAAGGGGACGGAAACTTCCAAACATGGAATCCCTGTTGAGGAGGTTTATGATGAGTAGTAGCAATTTGTCAAATCCTATAGTTGTAGCGAAAGAAGCTAATGGAGCTGAGGTGTTTTTGTTGGCAGAACTGAGTGATATTCGTTCTAAAAATTTAAACGGTCCAGCACAAGTCCACAACTTGGATGAAGATGAGTACTCTGATGTTCAGCCACTTCAAGTATGGTTCAAGTGGATCAATTGGGTGGAAGCTGGTGAAGAAGAGTATCGAGCTGCCGTAAAGTTATCTGAACAAGAAAGAAGGTGATATAAAAGTGAGTGGTAGTATATGGAATTATAGTCCACAGAGCAAAACGTTTATCCCCCGGGCACCGGACGGGAAGTATAGCCCGAAAGGGCCAGTGAAGGTTAATCAACAAGGAGTAGTTGGAAACAACCAGCCTTCTTCGCCGGGTATAACAGTGCTAACACAAATCCCGACTAGTAATCGTAAGTAATACTACAGCGAAATATTGCTTATTTCGTTATGCGCGCTACGCCATGGGGACGGTTCCATCGCTTTCCCTCCGGTCCTTCGCTTCGCTCCGGAAGCGCTCGAACCGTCCCCATGGCTCCGCTAACTTTTAGTTTTCGCTGTAGTAGTAAATTGTCATTTATATTTGGGCTTGAAAGTAAGGTGAGGAAAATTAAAAACAAAATCCCCGATTAAGGGGACGGAAACAAAGCTCCAAAGATGCTATCTTACCAGAATGCGCCGTAAAGCCCCTGCTTTTAAGCCTGGGGATATAAGGCGCATCGGGCGAAGCCCGATCTTTTTCGCTTGACAGCCACTCCCCTTTTTGATATAATAAAATTGGGAGAGTTTGAGCGACAGCTCGCCTCCGCTTGCAAAAGAAAGGGCTCGGGCTGAGCCTTCGGGGATGTGGGTGCGCTGGCATCTGCAGAAGAACCGAGAATCAAACTATAGTATTGAGTCATGGGGTTTGAATCCCCTGGCTTTAGTCATGGGGAGAACGTCAACGGCCAGGAACTGATTCGAATCTTGCAGCGCATGGGTTTCTTCGTGCAGCGCAAAAAAGGCAGCCACAGGTTCTTCCTCCCGGAACCCTATCCATTATCTTGCTCTGTTATTAAACTAAAACCCCGCAGACCTTGCGGGGCTTGCTTATCTTTGGAGCTGGTGGTCGGATTTGAACCGACGGCCTGCGCATTACGAGTGCGCTGCTCTACCTCTGAGCCACACCAGCGTTATTAAAAATTATACCATAAAAGAAGCCATCCGAACAATAGACTTGCAATCGATATTCGCCTATTCTTACCAGAATGCGCCGTAAAGCCCCGGCTTTTAAGCCTGGGGATATAAGGCGCATCGGGCGAAGCCCGATCTTTTTCGTTTGACAATTAGACATTCGCGGATTCGAGATCCAGCAGCAATTTCTTGAAGCCTATCCTGTCACTGAAACCACCCTGCTTCCCGTTATGCATAATTACCCTGTGGCAGGGAATCACAACGGGCGTGAGATTTGAGCCGGCTGCATTGCCAACCGCTCTGGCTGCTTTGGGATACCCGGCGGCTATGCCTACCTGTCTGTAGGAAAGGGCGCTGCCATACGGTATTGCCCGGATAGCATTTAAAACACTGAGCTGGAAGGGTGTGCACCAGGACAGATCTACTGGAATGTTAAAATTTACGGGCAGCCCGTTGTAATAATCCAGGAGCAGGCTTCTAAAACACGGGAGCAGCTCATCTAATTCTTCTGCAGGCATGTCCGGGGCAGAAAATGCATTCCTATCCTTCCAACCAGCTAATTTTCTTTCCATTACACAAATTGCTTCGTTGAGACTTTCCTGCGGCAGTGTAAGCGCAGCCAGGCCTTTATTAAACCAGGCGCTGTGCACAAACCCAAACGCTGTTTCAAAAATTTGTGTCTGAATAAGCTGTATCATTGAGCAGCGGCATCCATTTCTTTGATAATAGCAATTCCCGAACTTGTACCCAGTCTCGTTGCCCCGGCTTCAACCAGGGCGACAGCCTGAGCAAGCGTCTTTATTCCCCCGGCAGCCTTGATGCCCATTGCCTGCCCGATAACGCTTCTGATCAGCGCCACGTCTTCCACAGTAGCGCCGGCGCTGCCGAACCCCGTGCTTGTCTTGACAAAGCGCGCGCCAGCATCCCGGGCGATGAGGCAGGCGGTCTTTTTCTCCTGGCTGCTTAGATAACAGGTTTCGATAATTACTTTTACATGTGCGTCTTTGCGGCAGGCCGACACGGCATCGGCAACAGCTTTTATTTCATCTTCAACCTGCCTGTAAGATCCGCTTTTCAGCGCCCCCAGGTTGATGACCATGTCTACCCCGGAGCAGCCGTTTTGCACAGCTTCAGCTGCCTCGCTGAGCTTAACCGGAGTGGTCGTTGCGCCCAGAGGGAAACCGATTACTGTGCAAATCCTGGTTTTCGTCCCGGCAAGTTCTGCCGCGGCTTTTTTTACCAAGCAGGGATTTGTGCATATATACCCAAACCCGTATAATCTTGCTTCTTCACACAGAAGCAGGATGTCCTTTTCGGAGGCCGTCGCTTTTAAAAGTGTATGGTCGATGATTTCAGCCATTTGATTTCTTGTCATATTCATCTGATCACCCGTTTCACCATAACCGAAGGGGACCTTAAAGTCAATAAAAACCCCCATGCCCGTTTATAAGCGAAGGGGGTTTGGTCTTGACCAGTTTTTAAAGGTGTAATTACATCATCGGGGGCATGCCGCCGCCCATGCCGCCGCCCATGCCGCCGAAATCATCCTTCTTGTCAGGTTTGTCGGCGACCAGGGTTTCAGTCGTCAGGATCATCGCCGAGATGGAGGCTGCGTTTTGCAGAGCTGAACGGGTAACCTTTGCAGGATCGACAATACCAGCTTCAATCATGTTGACATAGACACCATCTAAGGCGTTAAAACCAACGCCGGGAGCGGATGTCTTAACTTTTTCCACAACTACGGAACCTTCCACGCCGGCATTATTGGCGATCTGCCTCACGGGTTCTTCCAGTGCTTTGCGGATTATGTTAATCCCTGTATTTTCGTCCGGGGTTTCGCCCTTCATGTCTTCCAGCGACTTTACGGCTTCGATATACGCTACGCCGCCGCCCGGGACAATGCCTTCTTCGACAGCCGCCCGGGTTGCGTTGAGGGCGTCTTCGATGCGCAGTTTCTTTTCTTTCATCTCTGTTTCGGTTGCGGCGCCAACCTGGATGACGGCTACTCCGCCGGCCAGTTTGGCAAGGCGCTCCTGCAGTTTTTCACGGTCGAAATCAGAAGTGGTTTCTTCGATTTGCTTCTTGATCTGAGTTATTCTGGCGGTTATGGCGTCAGGATTGCCGGCGCCGCCGACTATAATTGTTTCTTCCTTCTTAATTCTAACCTTTGATGCTTTGCCCAACATGTCAACAGTTGCCTTGTCAAGCTTTAAACCGAGTTCTTCAGTGATGACAGTGCCGCTGGTAAGTATGGCGATGTCTTCGAGCATGGCCT
>DIEU01000052.1:0-17721 GCA_002418775.1 Firmicutes bacterium UBA5766 | reverse complement strand
TTGGCCGGCCGGACTGGACAACTTTTTCCAGAACAGGCAGCAGTTCAGCAATTGCGCTGATCTTCTTGTCTGTGAGCAGGATGTACGGATCGTTAAATGTGGCTTCCATCTTGTCGGCGTCTGTAATCATATAGGGAGAAATATAACCCCGGTCGAAGTTCATTCCTTCGACTATTTCAAGGGTTGTTCCAATGCCCTTGGATTCCTCAACGGTAATTACGCCGTCCTTGCCGACTTTCTCCATGGCTTCGGAAACCAATTCGCCAATGGCAGTATTGTTTGCGGAAATGGATGCGACCTGGGAAATGGCGGCTTTGGTCTCAATCTTTTTGGCGCTGGATTTGATTGCTTCAACGACTCTTTCGACTGCTTTCTCAATTCCCAGTTTGACGATCATGGGGTTGGCGCCGGCGGCAACATTCTTCATGCCCTCGCGTACGATTGCCTGGGCTAAAACTGCTGCGGTTGTGGTGCCGTCTCCGGCGACATCGTTTGTTTTTGTGGCTACTTCCTTGACCAGCTGGGCGCCCATGTTTTCAAGCGGGTCGCTCAATTCGATTTCCCGGGCGATGGTGACGCCGTCGTTGATAATCATGGGAGAACCGAATTTTTTCTCCAGCACAACATTGCGGCCTTTGGGGCCAAGTGTTACACGGACCGTATCCGCCAGGGCATTGACTCCCTTTTCTAATGCACGTCTTGCTTCTTCACGGAAGACGATATCTTTTCCAGCCAATTTCTCATACCTCCTTAATTATTTTACAATTACGCCAAGAATGTCAGTTTCGCGCATAATCAGGTATTCAACGTCATCAAGCTTGATCTCGTTGCCGGCATATTTAGAGAAAAGTATCTTGTCTCCTACTTGAAGGTCAATTGACACCCTTGTGCCATTGTCCAGCAGCCGGCCCGGACCAACTGCTACGACTTCCCCTTCCTGGGGTTTTTCTTTCGCTGTTTCCGGCAGTACAATGCCTCCTTTGGTTACCTCTTCGCCCGGCAGTGGTTTGATGACTACCCTTTCACCTAGTGGTCTGATCACCTAAAATTCCTCCTTAAAGGGATTTTGTAAGTTGTCTTTAGTTGTTAGCACTCGATAATAGTGAGTGCTAACAATAGCTAAATAATATTAAACAGCGACATTTATGACAACCATCATTCTCCAACAAAATAGCCCATCTTTGTTGATTAAGATAGCTTATCTTCTGATTTCTTTGTCTTTCCTTTTATTTTCATATTTTGTTCTTTTATTCTTTCCGCTGAATGGGGTTTTTATACCGGGGAAAGGCAAATATTTCTTTTTAACTCCCGCATTCCCCGGTTCTGCCGGTAAGGATTTCCATGCCATGGATAAGTGTGGGGAAAAGTATATCCAGGCACTCCCTTACCGCCTTGAGGCTGCCGGGCAGGTTTATGATCAGGGTATCTTTTCTGATTCCTGCCGTCGCCCTGCTGAGCATGGCCTGCGGGGTTTTTTTCGAACTCTCCAGGCGCATGATTTCAGGAATGCCGGGCGCCTCTTTTTCGATGACCTTTTTAGTTGCTTCCGGTGTGTTGTCACGCGGGGAAAATCCCGTTCCGCCGGTAGTAAAGATCAGGTCCACTTTCTCTTCATCGCACATGGCAAGCAGGGCTTTTTCCAGTTCTTCAAGATCGTCGGGCACGATAAGGTAAGATTTTACCTTCCAGCCCAATGTCTCAATAAATTCCCTGATCGCCGCTCCGCTCAGGTCATCGCGTTTTCCGCCGGACCCTTTGTCACTGGCTGTAAGGATTCCTACAGAATACATTTGATGTCGCTCCTTTGGATTTTATCGTCCATTAAGTTTAACATACTTGTACTGCTTTTTCCAACGCGGTAAAATAACGTGGGAGGGTATTTAAGTTTGCCGGATTACACCACCTTAATAAAAGTCAAACGTTATAACCACAGCAGCGGGTTATCTGTATCACATATACCCACGGAGAAATGATGGATCTGGGCAATAGGGCAAAAACCTGCTTTTAAAAGCAGCCCAAATCACAGTTTCTTACTTTAATTTTAAGGCTGTTGCAGGCATTTCCAATAGCGCGGTGACTGACTTTCATCTTTGAGGCCAGTTGGCGTGCCTGCGCGCAGGTTAATACTCCGTCGCTGGCAGATTTTTGAACAGCTTCCAGTACCTTTTGCGGTATCTCATCGCCGGTTTCTGCTTGACCGCCTTTTTTGTGGCTGGCCAGCTTTCCGGCAAAATAGTGTTCTGCATAAATAGCTCCAAGGGGATTATGCGCAAGCGCCCTGTCCTTTACGGCAAGTACTGTTACCGGGGCTGCCGAATAGCGGATAAAAAGCGTGTCGTGGCCCACACACAATCCCAGCATAATATTTAACTCTGTCCCTGCTTCTTTTAAAAGTCCAGCTTGCGCAATAGGGTTGCACATGGCTTCAAACTGACCGGGCCGTACTTTCTGGTATTCTTTCAGGCCGAGTTTTTCTTTGGCTTCGGCCCCTGTTTTGCAGACCACGGAGCTTACTTTAAAACCGGCGTCCTGTAAGATTCGAGTGACTTTATTCGCTTCTTTCCGGAGACCGACGCAAAAAGCAAGCCCCAGATTATTAAAACCTGTCCGCCAGCAGAATTCGATGATTTCTTCCATCCTTGTCCAGATGCTATAACCCTCGCCCTCAACCAGCGCAGAGTTGTAGCTGATATTTTTATTGCCTTCTTTTTCATATTCGTGCAGAGTTTCTTCATAAAATTCCTGGTGGTCATGCATTGGGCAGTGGGCTGGTATTTTTTCCAGTTTTCCGTTCCAACAGGCAAACTGGCCGCAGTTAGCGCAATTGCTCATCGGTGCCTCCTCCTTAAAGTTCGAAATTTTCTTTACAGGCATTTTTAGCCGGGAGTTTTTATTACTAAAGATTTCTCTGAATCCAGGCTATTTCCTTCAAGTTTAAATTACTCGGCAAAAATAAATCTTTGTGTTTTAAAATAAGCCTACTGGAAAAAATAAAGAAGGAAAAAATTGTGCTAAAGTCGAATTATCTCTAAGCTGTTAATGTTAAGTAAAAATTTAGGAGGTTAATGAGTTGGCAAAAGTTTTGTATGACTCGGATGTAAAGATGGATGCCCTGAGTGGCAAAAAAATAGCGGTGATCGGTTATGGGAGCCAGGGGCATGCTCAGGCGCAGAATTTAAAAGACAGCGGCCTGGATGTTGTAGTTGGGGAATTAAAAGGGACCGCTGCCTTTGACCAGGCTGTAAAAGACGGCCTTAATGTTGTCAGCGCAGCGGAAGCGGCAAAGGCAGCCGATATTATCCAATTTCTAGTCCCTGATCAGTACCAGGCTGACGTTTATAAAAAAGAGGTTGTGGAAGGACTTGAAGAAGGAAACGCCCTGATGTTTTCCCACGGTTTCAATATTCATTTCCACCAGATTGTTCCTCCGGCAAATATTGACGTAATGATGATCGCTCCCAAAGGTCCCGGCCACCTTGTGCGCAGGATGTACACCGAAGGCGGAGGCGTGCCTGCCCTGCTGGCTGTTTTCCAGGACTATACGGGCAAGGCGCATGAACTGGCTTTAGCCTATGCCTGGGGCATCGGAGCAACCCGGGCGGGTGTAATTGAAACAACTTTCAGAGAGGAAACCGAGACTGATCTGTTCGGGGAGCAGTGTGTGCTCTGCGGCGGTGTGACCTCTTTAGTCAAGACAGGGTTTGAAGTGCTGGTCGAAGCCGGTTATCAGCCGGAGATAGCTTATTTTGAGTGTATGCATGAATTAAAGCTGATTGTTGATTTGATGTACGAGAACGGCATGTCGATGATGCGCTATTCGATCAGTGACACTGCCGAATACGGGGACCTGACGAGGGGGCCCAGACTAATTAACGGCGCCGTAAGGAAAGAGATGGAGTATATCCTGGAAGAGATTCAAACCGGAGAATTTGCACGGGAATGGATTCTCGAGAACAAGGCCAACCGTCCGGTTTTCCAGGCTTTGCGGGAAAGGGAAAAAGCGCATCTAATCGAACTGGTGGGAGCCGAACTGCGATCAATGATGCCCTGGCTGAAAAAAAAGTAAAGACCTAATATAGATAAGGTAACAGGCGGTAACTGGCTTTTTGCAGCTTTTAATCCTCCAAGTTCATATGGATTGCAAAAGGTTTGAGCCGCCATTATTTTTACTTAAACAGGTTTAATTGGGGGATAAGAGATGGCGGCAGATTATCAGGATTACTACGAAACCCTGGGTATTGACCGGGGCGCTACGGAAAAAGAAATCAAGGCCGCATACCGGAAGCTTGCCCGCAAATGGCACCCCGATCTGCATACGGGCAAAAAGAAAAAGGGCGCCGAGGAAAAATTTAAAAAGATTAATGAAGCCTACGAGGTTCTCAGCGATCCCGAAAAAAGGGCAAAATACGACCATTTGGGCAGCAACTGGCAGGCGCAGGATTTTGGGCCTCCTCCCGGAGCGGGCAAAGATGTCCATTTTTATTCAGGTACAGATCTAAAAGGCGGATTTAGTGAATTCTTTCAAACACTTTTCGGAGACCGCTTCAACAGGGCCGAAACTGCCTACCGCACACATGCTGTTAACGGTCGTGATGTGGAGAGCGAGATCGAACTTACCTTAGAAGAGGTATACCACGGTACGACCAAGGGTTTCCAGGTTTCCAACGGCGCTATCTGTCATATGTGCGGAGGCACAGGACACCAGGACAGAAGTTTTTGCCCTGCTTGCGGGGGAACCGGGACCCTGCCGGGAACAAAAATGCTGCAGGTTAAGGTTCCGCCGGGCCTTTCCGAAGGAAGCCGCATCCGACTGCGGGGCCAGGGAGGGGAGGGCCTTTCCGGAGGCAAAAGGGGAGACCTGTACCTGAAGGTGCATATTCTCCCACATCCCCAGTTTACTTTGAAGGAAAACGACCTGGAGACGGAAGTTTTCATTTCTCCCGAGGATGCAGTGCTGGGGGCCAGGGTTTCCGTACAGACACTTGACGGCCTTGTTACGATGACGGTTCCTCCGGGAAGTCATGCGGGGAAAAGGCTCAGGCTGAAAGAAAAGGGGATGCCCATCAAAGGCGGGGGCCGGGGAGACCAATATGTCCGTATTGTAATCGACATTCCTGAATTTATCACCGAAGAGCAGAGAAACCTATACCGGCAGCTTAAAGAAACTAAAACGGGGTAGAGATCAATGACTAAATATTCATTACAGGTATACCTTCACAGTATTAAAGAAGAAATGCTTGATGTCAAAGAACTGGAAGTGCATCCTGAAATAATTGACAAACTAAGCGAACTGGGTATTGTAGAGGTTATTGACGGCTGTATCGGCCCTGAAAATATTTACCGGGTGAGAAAAATGATCAGACTAAAAAATTCTTTTAGCCTGAACTGGCAGGGTGCGGCTATTATCCTCGAACTTCTTGAACAGATTGAAAAGCTCCAGGAAGAGATTGAACAACTTAGAAAAAGGTGATTATATGGACTTCAACCGTTTTACACAGAAATCCAGGGAAGCCCTGTCGGCCGCTCAACAGCTTGCCACCGAAAAAAACCACCAGGAAATCGGCCAGAAGCATCTTCTCGAGGCATTGCTTGCCCAGCAGGACGGTCTGGCGGCTCGTATGGTCACAGGTTCGGGGGCAGACCTGGCTTCCCTAAAAAGCGGATTGTCGGACTTGATGAAAAAGATACCTGTTGTTACAGGCTACAGTGGAGAACTGCGGATCAATGCCGCTCTTTCCAGGGTCCTGGCTCAGGCTGAAAAGGAAGCGCAATCCTTAAAGGATGATTATATAAGCGTCGAGCACCTGCTGTTGGCTTTGGCCGAGATGGCCGAATGGGACCTGGGAAACCTTTTTAAGCAGATGGGCATAACCAGGAACAGCCTGCTTGATTCCATGCGTTCCATAAGGGGAAACCAGAGGGTCGCTTCTGACAACCCTGAAGAGACATATCAGTCCCTGGAGCGGTACGGAAGGGATCTGACCAGCCTGGCTGGCGCCGGGAAGATTGATCCTGTAATCGGCAGGGACGATGAAATACGCCGTGTAATCGAAATTTTATCCCGGCGCACCAAAAACAACCCGGTTTTAATCGGCGAGCCCGGAGTCGGCAAGACAGCCATCGTGGAGGGGCTGGCCAGAAGGATCATCGACCGGGATGTGCCGGAGGGGCTGAAGGAAAAGAAACTAATTTCTCTTGATATGGGAGCGCTGGTTGCAGGCGCCAAATACAGGGGTGAGTTTGAGGAAAGGCTGAAGGCGGTTTTAAAAGAAGTACAGGAATCTTCTGGAAAAGTGATCCTTTTTATCGACGAACTGCATACCGTTGTTGGCGCAGGGGCGGCGGAGGGCGCCATGGACGCCGGGAACCTGCTTAAGCCGATGCTGGCGCGCGGCGAACTGCGCTGTATCGGGGCGACAACCATTGATGAGTACCGCAAGCATATAGAAAAGGACGCTGCTTTAGAAAGGCGCTTCCAGCCAGTCCTGGTCAATCCTCCCTCGATTGAGGATACTATTTCCATCCTGCGCGGTTTAAAGGAGCGGTACGAGGTTTTTCACGGCGTCAGGATTCAGGACGCCGCGCTGGTGGCTGCCGCTGTATTGTCTGACCGGTATATAACGGACCGTTTTCTTCCCGATAAAGCCATTGATTTGGTAGACGAGGCGACCGCCCGCCTGCGCACGGAAATTGACAGCGTACCCACGGCGCTGGACGAGGTAAACCGGCGCGTCATGCAGCTTGAGATCGAGAAAGCCGCCTTGAAAAAGGAAAAGGATCAGGGTTCCCAGGAGCGCCTGAAAAAGATAGAGGAGACACTTGAAGAATTAAGAAGTGAGTCCGCTGATTTAAAAGCCCAGTGGGATGTAGAAAAACAGGGAATCACCAGGATTAGGCAGCTCAAGCAGGACATCGAGGAAACTAAAATGGAAATAGAAAAGGCGGAAAGAGAAGTTGACTTAAACAGGGCGGCTGAACTTAAATACGGACGTCTGAATGAGCTGGAAAGAAAGCTCAAGGCGGAGGAAGAATCGATTGCAGGGCAAGAGAAGCATGAGAGGCTGCTTAAAGAAGAAGTCGAGGAAGAAGATATTGCCAGGGTGGTCAGCCGGTGGACAGGAATTAACGTAAGCAGGCTTATGGAAGGCGAAAAGGAAAAACTGATCCACCTTGAAGAGATTCTGCATGAGCGTGTCATCGGGCAGGATGAGGCGGTAACCGCAGTATCCGACGCAGTGATCAGAGCACGCGGCGGCATTAAGGACCCGAACAGGCCTGTGGGCAGTTTTATCTTTCTGGGGCCTACCGGTGTTGGTAAGACTGAGCTTGGACGGGCGCTTGCCGAGGCTTTATTTGACGATGAGCGAAACATGATCCGGCTGGACATGTCCGAATATATGGAAAAGCATACTGTAGCCAGGCTGATCGGAGCGCCCCCGGGATATGTGGGCTATGAAGAAGGTGGGCAGCTTACGGAAGCGGTCAGGCGGAAGCCGTACTGTGTAGTCCTCTTCGACGAAATTGAAAAAGCTCACAATGACGTTTTCAATGTCCTTCTCCAGATCCTCGATGACGGGAGACTGACTGACGGCAAGGGCAGGACGGTGGATTTTCGCAATACTATTATAATTATGACCTCAAATATCGGAAGCCAGGAAATACTTAACCGCCAGGAAATGGGCGGCGATTATGATAGAATGAAGTCAAGCGTACTGGCCTTGTTAAGGCAGTATTTCAGGCCGGAATTCTTAAACCGGATGGACGAGGTAATCGTTTTTCATGCTCTGGAAAGGGAGCAGATCAAGCAGATTGCCGTCTTATTATTGAAAAAACTCAACCTGCGTCTTGCCCAGACAACAAATTGCACCCTGAAATGGACTGACGGCGCTGTAGACTATCTGGCCGAAAAAGGCTACGAACCCGAATTCGGCGCAAGACCGTTAAAAAGAGTGATTCAGCAGGAAGTAGAGACGCAGTTGTCACGAAAGATAGTCAGGGGAGAAATAAAGCAGGGGGACGTAATCACCTTGAAACATTGGGAAATAGGCCTCTATTTCGACCTTGACGAACATGAGCACATAGACAGTTGACCTCTCTACTTGCCCACACCTGGCATAAAGGTAAGCGAAGGATTTAGTTTGATTTAAATAAAGTGAAACGGGGTGATTGGAACGTGTTGATGATTGAAAATTTGAAAGTCAGCCTGGCGGACAGGGAGGTATTGAAGGGAATCAACCTGGAAATCAAACCGGGTGAGGTACACGTTCTATTTGGGCCGAACGGTTCCGGTAAAACATCGCTGTTGATGACTTTAATGGGGTTTTCAAACTATCGCGTGACAGAAGGGACAATCAATTTTAAAGGCCGGGACATTACCGGAATGAGCATTTATGAAAGGGCAAGGCTGGGAATAGGGATGTCCTTTCAAAGGCCGCCGACAATCAAAGGTTTAAAAACACGCCAGATGGTTGCCCTGTGCAGCCCGGGCAAGGAGATCCAGTTGGAGGAGATGGCCAACCGTTTAAATTTTAAAGATTTTTTAGACAGGGATTTAAACGCCGGTTTCTCCGGCGGGGAAATCAAAAGATCAGAACTGCTTCAGCTGATGGCACAGAATCCGGATTTGATTCTGCTTGACGAGCCGGAGTCGGGTGTCGATTTGGAGAGCATATCCTTGATTGGCGAAGTAATCAATGAACTTCTAGAGCGCAAACCGGGCAAAAGCCATGCCACATCTTCCCTGGAGAGAAGAAGTAAAAGGACCAAGGCCGGCCTGCTGATTACCCATACGGGGTACATCTTGAATTATGTAGACGCGGATGTGGGGCATGTGCTCTATGGCGGACTTTTATCCTGCCACGGAAATCCGCGCGAGACTTTAAAGTGTATTCAGGAAATGGGTTACCAGGAATGCATGCGCTGCATGATTCGAAATTAATAGGAGAGTGAAAGAATGAAAGGGGCAAGGGAAGGCAAACTTCAAAGAGCCCGTGACGCGGCCAATAAAACCGCTATATTTGGTGAGGATCTGGATCTCGACCAGTTTATTCATGAAGCGCCCTCACATTCGGATGTGGAGAATCTTTCTGTATTATCACAGTATGATAAAAAAGAGCTGCTCAGTGCCGGTGTGGACCCGGATGTAAAAGGACGGTCCGGCAGTTTTATGCAGATAGATCATTCGGTTGTGCATCATGATATTTTTCAGGATGGCCTGGAAATTATGAGTATAGGCGAAGCCCTGGAGAAATACGACTGGCTGGAGGATTACTACTGGCATGCTGTGGCGGTAGATACGGACAAGTATACTGCCAGGGCTGAGCTTCACCGGGATCAAGGTTACTTTATCAGAGCCCTGCCGGGCGTTAAAACAGTCTTTCCCCTGCAGGCATGTCTGTTTACAGCCAAAAACGGACTGGCCCAGGAGGTGCACAATATAGTAATCGCCGAGGAAGGTTCGGAACTGCACATTATTTCAGGATGCGCTTCTTCATATGAGGTAAGGTCCGGACTGCATATCGGCGTTTCAGAGTATTACATTAAAAAAGGCGCAAAGCTGAGCTTTACAATGATCCATAACTGGGCCGAGGAATTTGCGGTCAGACCCCGCAGCGCTTCTATTGTTGAAGAAGACGGCGTTTTTTTATCAAACTTTGTTTGTATGAAACCGGTCAAAACCCTGCAGATGTATCCCACTACCTATCTTTTAGGCACAAACGCCGTTGCGCGCTATAACACAATTGTTATTGCCGTGCCGGGTTCATTCATGGATTTGGGATCCAGGGTCTATTTAAGAGCTCCCGGCACCCGGGCGGAGATGATTTCCAGGAGCATTACAACAGGCGGTGATGTAATCAACCGGGGTCACATCGTTGGAGAAGTGGCTGATTCAAAAGGCCACCTGGAGTGTCACGGTCTGATCCTTTCGAAAAAAGGCCTGATCTATGCTGTCCCCGAGTTGGAAGGAAGGGTCTCCGGGGTTGACCTTTCACACGAAGCGGCCGTAGGTAAGATTGCCCAGGAAGAAATTGAATACATGATGTCCCGCGGCATGAGCGAGAGCGATGCTACCGCCGCAATCGTGAGGGGATTTTTAAATGTGGATATTATGGGGCTGCCTGACGAACTGCAGCAAGAAATAGACAGAACCGTCAACATGCAGGGGATGTTTTAGTTCTTGAAAAGGCGCCAAGAACAGCTCCAAGAAAAAAAACCAGCGGGTAAAAAAATGAGGCGCTAACTGTAACCCAATAATATAAAGGGATTTCAAGCATACTAGATGAGGGCAGAATAGTGAAAACCGGCGCCAGTGAAGTATGCCATACCTGCAGCATAAAATCATACGTGTTGAAAATAGTTAGTTCAAAATAGCTGCCTGAAAGTATCCCGGCAATCGTGATTGAAGAAAGAATTATTGCCGGCAGTTGGCCGAAGGCTCCGCAAAGAAAGGAAGAAGCCAGCGGCCTGTTTTTATTTGACGCATGTTTGTATCCGAGAAAAAATAGGAGCGACAGGTAAATCAGCCAGACAATAAATGCAACGGTCAGAAAATTAAGTGTCGCGGCAGTTATACTGATAAAGCCGAAGTGAAGCAGGTATAGAAACAGAATATAATGGATATCCACATAGTTTCGGAAGGAAAAACCAGTCATACGGATATTTACCCTCTCGAATAATAAATCACATCAATAAGGGGGCTTTTTAGAAGCGAATCGGGAAGAATCCAGTATCCGTTTGTACAATCAAGATTTATTCCCTGACGCAGATAGGAGCGCCAGATTAATTTTGAGCAGTACCAGAGTCCGTCTTCTTTCCGCGGAGCTAGGATAAAAAAGGGTCTCCCGGTTTGAGACAGAGCGTAATCAACAGCGGCTTTCTTTTGTTCTGGACTGGCCTTTACCCTTAAGATGGCAGCCCAATCGTAATTATAATAGTCTTGAGCCTTTGCAAGATAAACTCCACTGCCGGTACCCGCATCTACAACCTGATTGTTTCCTGTATACAGCCCGGAGTGGGTAAAAACACCGTAAGAGCTCCCATAGTTGCCGGCCAGTAAAATGTCTCCCGGTTCGAGAAGAGAAAGATCGAGCTTGTTAGGGTTTCCCTGGAACTCACCGCTGCCAATTTCGCCTTTTGAGGCGGCTGCCAGGATAAGTACCAGCAGGGACGACGTTTCCCCATGAGCAACAGCCAGGGCTTGCTTTTTCTGGGCTTCTCTGAATGCAAAGACAAGGAAAAGGAACAGAAGAACAATTGCGGCGGCGGTCACTCTGCGCATATCATTTTACTTTGCAGCATGTTATTTTATACAACTCCTGGGTTCATGTTCTGCTTTCTATGGTATTTTGTACTGGTTCCTTCTAATTATTTCAACGAATTTATCTACCAGAACGGGATCGAACTGAGTTCCTGAGCACCGGAGAAGTTCTGTGACAGCGTCCTCGGGGGGCAGCGCTTTTCGATACGGCCTGTCGGAAGTCATCGAATCATAAGCGTCCACAATGGCCATGATCCGGCACTCAAGAGGTATTTCTTCCCCTTTCAGGCCGAAGGGGTATCCTTCACCATTCCACCATTCATGGTGTTTCAGTATCCAATCAGCTATTCTGATCAAATCGGGTATGTACTGAACAATCCTGTGTCCGATTTCGCTGTGCCGGCGAATTTCAACAAGTTCCTCGGGGGTCAGCGTACCCTGCTTAAAGAGGATATCAGCCGATATACCAACTTTGCCGATATCATGAAATTGGGCTAAAAGATACATGTCCATAACTTTCCCTTTGGGTAACTCAATGACTTCAGCCATGTTTTTAATTAAAGACTGCAGCCGGTCTACGTGACCTTCGGCAGCGAAGTCGATTATCTCCAAAGATTCCATCATGGCCCGGATTACTGCGCTGCGGGTGGATTGACTGTTGTATACCTTTTCCTTGTACATTTTATTGTCGGCTTCTTTGAACAGGTCTGTTACGCTGACTTTTTCCCCGCTGTTGATTGCGTAACCAATTGAAATACTCAAAAAACATTCAGGGGTTTCTTTGTTATGATTGGTAATGTTTTGTCTTATTCTCAGGCAGGCTTTTTCCATAGTCCTACTGTCGCAGTTCAATAAAAGAACGGCAAACTCATCACCGCCGATACGGGCTACCATATCTTCAGCCCGGAAGGAAGACCTAATTGCTTTGGCGGCTGATATGATCAGGGTGTCTCCGGCGTTATGCCCCTGCGTGTCATTGATAAACTTAAGCCCGTCAATATCGCATACTATAATGCCGATTAAAGAGAAACGGCCTTTTTGCAGGCGGTTCATTTCCTGTTCAAAATAGGTGCGGTTATATAGACCGGTAAGGTTATCGTGAAGGCTTAAATATTTTAACTGCTCCTCCATCTGTTTGCGTTCGGTGATGTCCCGGCTGGAAAGTATAACTCCCGTCAGTTCCTGGTTGTCGTCCAGCAAGGGGTTCGCTATCGTCTCCAGCCAGAGGTAGCCTTTTTTTGAAAGCCTGTACCGGTATTCGAATCTTTTTGAAATTTTTGTTTGAGTTACCGCCAAAAAGGCTGAAAACGCATATCCTGAGTCGTCGGGATGGATATTGTTTGTAAAGGATTTTCCAAGCAGATCCCCTGTCTTGTAGCCTAAGATGGTCCTGTATGAAGGTGAGATATAGCGGCAAATACCTTCGGTGTCGGTTGTGCAAATCATGTCCAGCATATTATCTGTTATACCGCGCAGGAGTTGTTCGCTTTCCTGAAGGGTTTTTTCCGCATTTTTCTGTTCGGTAACATCAAAACAGATTCCAGCTATTCCAGTTACCCGGCCTTTCTCAAATAATGGCCGGCCGGAAATTCTCAGGTAATATTCTTTTTCTCTATTTATATTTGAAACCCGGTAAACACTATTCATTTTTTCACCCTTTAAAACGAGTTTCTTGTCCTTCAAGGCAGTTTTCCGGTCGGCAGGGTGAATAAATTCCGCAATAGAATGTCCATAAAAATCATCAATTTTTGCGGGAAAGAACAATTTTTCCACTTCCGGGCTCATGTATGTAAAACAACCCTGATCATCTGTTAAAAAGATAACTTCATTGATATTTTCAACCAGAGTTTGATATTTTTTTTCAGTATCGGCCAGCTCATTTTTTAATATAGCGAAATCCGTTATATCGATCCCGACTGCCAGGGTTACCGACTGGCCCAGGAGCTGTATATTTTCTGTTGTAATCTTTACTTCTCTTGCCTGGCCGGATTTTGTTTTTACTTGGATTGCACAGTTGTTAAATTCATTAAGAGACAGGATTCCCCCCGGATTTTCATTCAGTTCCCGGAGAGTATACCCGGTTACCTCCAGAAGTTTGTCATTGGCATAAATAATTTGATCGTCTTCAAGGATGAAGATTAGTTTGTCAATTAAAAGATCAGCTGATAAGCAAGAGGATAGTTGATCTCCCGCCATGTTGACCTCCATAATTAATATTGCTCAAAATATATTTGCAATATAATTTCTACATCAATCATCTGATTCCTCTATGGTTTATTAGTTTGTAAAAGATTAGTCCGAAAAATAAATGCAGAAAAAAAGAAGATCTTGTCCATTTGGATTAATTATTTAGCGCGTTAACACTTTTTTTAGAAAAAAATTGAGTTATTATAAAATCTGGCTTGTGTGCTCAAGCACGCAATCTGCAACGGAGGCCAGCATACTGGGGTCTTCCAAATGTCAGGGGATGATTTTCTGGATAACGATGCATATCTAAAAAATGTATTAAATAATATCTTTATAACATTTTGCAGAAATACCGAATTAGCTATAGGAATTATTAATTCAATAAAAGTAGACAGGGAAGAGCGCCCTGATATTGATCATGTTTACATATCTGTCTGCCAGTTGATTACTGGTCAGGGAGGCTGGCCCTTGACCATTTTCATGACTCCTGATAAAAAATTAAGGTGATCAGGGAGCGTCCGGTCGGATCTGACAATCAGCCTTCTGAATATGTTCTTGATAAAGCATACGGGCAGTTAGAAGAAAGTTTTGACGGCGTTTTTGGTGGTTTTGGCTGGGTGCCGAAATTCCCCTCGCCGCACACGCTTATGTTTTTGCTGCGCTATTACAAAAAGAATTCTGAGAAACAAGCCCTAAAGATGGTTGAAAAAACATTGCTGGGTATGTTTAAGGGATGGTTATACGACCACACCGGATCGGGATTTTCCCGTTATTCCACCGACCAGAAATGGCTTATCCCGCATTTTGAAAAGATGCTTTGTGACAATGCTCTTTTCTCTTTTGGCATATGTGTACCTGGAAACCTGCCAGGTGACACAAGAGCCTTTTTATGGCGCGGTGGCCGGAGAAATTTTTAAATATGTCTTTCAGGAGGCTGACCTCTCCGGAGGGGGGTTTCTATAGCGCCGAGGACGCTGATTCCGAAGGTGTGGAGGGGAAGTTTTATGTCTGGTCTAAAAAAGAGGTTGAAGAGACCCTAAGGGATAAAGATGCGCAGGCTTTCTGCAGGCAGTATGACATCACAGATGTTGGAAATTTTGAGGGTAAAAATATGCCTAACCTTAGACTGTGTTTTAAGAAAATAGTTAGCAGGGAACAGTATAGGTTTAAAGGCCCTTCATTTTATTGCTTTCATTGTTCAGGACGAAGTTAGCTTTTACGACATACATATAATTTTTGCCTTAATAACATTGTTTTTTGCTTTATTTCACATAAGTATTAATTGGGGATCATTAGTCGGTTCCTTCCGATATTTATTTCGGGATTAAGAATGACCAGGGGGGTATGAATGAAGTTCGGAAACCGGCCGATTATTTTTTGCTGGAAATTAGAGTCTCTAATGTCTTTTCCAGTGTAAGAATTTCGGCTTTCTGCCTTTGTACCCATTCCAGGATTCCCTTAAGCACTTCTTCTTTTTTCTGATCGGTCAGATTGCCCAGATCGAGCTCTTCTTCAACAAAATAGCTTTGTTTAACCTCAAAGATTTCGGCAAGGTGTTTTAATGTTTCCGGACGTATGCCATGGATCCCCTGTTCCCAATCCCTGATCGCAGAGACACTGACCCCGATTATTTTCGCCAGTCCTTCTCTTTTAAGTCCTCTTGCTTTTCTCAAGTTTTTCAGCCTGAAACCGATCACTTTATTCATGTTTTCCAAGATTTATCACCTGCCTTTATTAATGGTCTGCCGGTGAGTAAAATTAAGATCTAAAAAAATAAATTCTAGATTATTCTTTTTTTTCCTACTTCAATGTTGCGGATTAGAAAAAACATATCCGTTGTTGGATAATTTTGTTGTTTTTTAACACCTGTGCGGGTAAGATAAACTTACCCGTTTATTCTAAAAAAATAAAGGTGAGACGTTTGGTATGAGATCAGTGATTTTTGCATTTCTGGCTATGCTTTGCTGGGGTATTGGGCCGATACTGGCCAAGACAGGCCTTGTTTCAATGGAGCCTTTTTCAGCGCTGACAATAAGAAGCGTATCCGTTGCAGTCGTCTTGCTTGCCGCAGGCCTATTGACCGGTAAAATGACAGCATTATCCCATGTCGATTTCCGGGCTGCTTCCTTTATGATGGGCGAGGGAATCTTGGCAGCTTTTTTAGGGCAGATAGCTTACTTTTATGCCTTAAAGACTGGTGAGGCTTCGGTAATTACGCCTATTGCAGCGGCATTTCCAATTGTTACATTGATTCTTGCTGTTATATTGCTTGGGGAAAATTTTTCTGCGCAAAAGCTTGCCGGCTCCGTGCTGATTGTTGCCGGTGTTATTGTTGTCAACAGGTAAACGGAGTTTTAGTCAAGTATTGTAAAAAAACGGTTCAAATAGATAAGGTTTTTGAAAGAACCAGCCGTTTTACTTTGTTGATGGCGGTTTGACAATATACTTTGCACAGTACGAAATTGCTCCGTATGCTGCCGGGATACCGGAGTTTAAACTGCCGTTTACCCTTTTTGGCAATAACATAAAAATCAAAGGTTAGTAAGAGTATACAGAGCTGAGACTAAAAAGAAGGGNNCCCTTCTTTTTAGTCTCAGCTCTGTTCGCTTTTTTTTGGCTTAAAAGAAGGGCAGTTCCCGCCAGACATGCATTCTTCATTATTGCTTAATTCGTCGGCTTCCTCGGCATGACATTGTTTGTTCTTGTTATGGCAGCACTCTTCAAGGTTGCATTTCATTAACCTCACCTTCCTTTCTCACCCTATTGTTGCCTTAGCTGGTAATCCTTATTCAACTATATGGGAAAAATGCTATATATCCTTGAAAAAGCGCAGATTGTATTTTTGTATGTGACATTAAAAGACAAACTTCTTCGAAGGAAATATTTTATCTGTGTCAAATACAGAACAAATGGTAACAAAGTGTAAGGAGTCGAAGGCCATGTTTATACAGAGGTTAAGCAAGATGATTCTGAAAAAGCTTGCAATGATGGCTGAAGAGAACGGTACTTTCAAATTTTATGTTTCCGACGTTGAGCTGTATTATATCTTTGAAGATTTTGATCCCAAGAAAATTAACCTTGCTGTGGAATACCTGAGCGAAAATAACTATGTTAGACTTGAACAAACTTCATCAAGTTTTAATATCTGCCTGAACACATCAGGATATGACCGTGCTACCAACAGCCAGATAAGCCTTCTTTACCATTAAAATTTCAGGAAACAAACTTTTTATTCTAAAGAAGGATGTAAAGAAGGATGCTTGCTCAGCACTGCTTCGTTAGAGCGCCGCCTGCTTTTTAGCGCGTCATATTGGCGGAAAGCGCAGATGAGCGGTATAATAAAACTCTGCAAAGCCGGGTTTATAGGGGTCAGGCTTGACTTATTATGAAAATTGACTTATTAGAAAAGCCGTTTAACTCAATCCATTTCTTATTTGAATTTTAATGATAAATATTCTTAAGCAGCCGCGATCTTAGTAACCGAAGCTTCACCGGGTGCAGCAGCGCCACTTAAGCAATATCGCCCTACCTGTGAACAACAGCGTCCTTTCTTTATGATGTCATTTTCATCCTTGCAGCCGGCTTTACTTTAGCTGTATGGATACTATTTAGATATATACTATTCCTTCCTCAAAAACCGTCATTGTCTTCAGCCCCTCAGCGGTTACCAGGTAGGTGTTCTCAACTCCCACTGCCCCATCGGGGAAAACAAATTTTGGCTCCAAGGCGATGACCATTCCTTCTTCCAGCGGGGTATCGAACCCATGGGCAAATACAGGCAGTTCGTCGAGTTCGATACCGATTCCGTGACCGACAAATGCCACAGGCGCCGGGAACCCCATGAAATGTTTCCCAAAAGGGCTTTCCCCGGCGGCCTGCCTGGCCAGGTCATAGATCTTTCCACTCGCCACCCCGGGTTTTGCCGCCTTTTTCATCCTCTCCAGGATATCCAGCGCGGCTTCCTGAGCCCTGATCAAATGGACGGGAAGTTCTCCAATACAAAATATCCTGGTCTGGTCTACCATATACCCGTCATGAACAAACCCGTAATCCACAAGAACGGGTTCATTTCTGGCAATCGGCTTTTCACAGGCGCCCTGAGCGTAGGCCGGGCCGACTCCTTTTCCTCCCACAGCGCCGTCAAAGTAGCTGGGAACTACGTTTCTGCCGGAACAAATATGGACAAAAACCAGGTCCTGATTGAACCCGCGCACTCTCAGCAAACCGGCGTGTCCTTTCTTGCGGGAGTATGCTGTTGCGGCTAGCAATAATTGAAC
>DIEU01000004.1:34308-34451 GCA_002418775.1 Firmicutes bacterium UBA5766 | reverse complement strand
ACGCACCCGTACGGGGTGCGACGGCTTTGCCGCAGAACTTGGGGGGAAAGAGGGGGTTTCAATCCACGCACCCGTACGGGGTGCGACCAAGCTTCAAGCAGACATTTCTGACTTTGCCGGGTTTCAATCCACGCACCCGTACG
>DIEU01000004.1:34067-34275 GCA_002418775.1 Firmicutes bacterium UBA5766 | reverse complement strand
CGCACCCGTACGGGGTGCGACGATTTCTCCAATACGGCTTTATATCACTTAAGAGTTTCAATCCACGCACCCGTACGGGGTGCGACATGTATAATATAAAAATGACCAATGCTAATACTGTTTCAATCCACGCACCCGTACGGGGTGCGACTCCGCATTCAGCCGGCCGTGACTCCAACTTAAACGTTTCAATCCACGCACCCGTACG
>DIEU01000004.1:0-33982 GCA_002418775.1 Firmicutes bacterium UBA5766 | reverse complement strand
ACGCACCCGTACGGGGTGCGACGCTTGTTCCTGGTATCGACTCGCCGATATAAACGTTTCAATCCACGCACCCGTACGGGGTGCGACCTAAGCTTGTTCCTTTAGAACTGGAACTCTTAGTTTCAATCCACGCACCCGTACGGGGTGCGACCAAGCCTTTACCTGTCTCCTCTTATTCATAATCGTTTCAATCCACGCACCCGTACGGGGTGCGACGGACATAAGCCTGGAGACGTGCCGGTAAAAGAGGTTTCAATCCACGCACCCGTACGGGGTGCGACTCCGACAACGGGCAGTCAGGATATACCTATTCCGGTTTCAATCCACGCACCCGTACGGGGTGCGACCTTGCCACTGAAGATATTGACAGAGTTATTGTAGTTTCAATCCACGCACCCGTACGGGGTGCGACCCTGCCGGAGGGGCATACAGTGAGGACAATATTGTTTCAATCCACGCACCCGTACGGGGTGCGACCCGGCCGTTTCCGGCGGGACTCTTCAGGAATGGTTTCAATCCACGCACCCGTACGGGGTGCGACACCCTAGCTGCGTCAATCATAGATACTTTGCACCGTTTCAATCCACGCACCCGTACGGGGTGCGACAGGTTTGGTGTGTTACAGCCTGCTGCTTTGGTTGTTTCAATCCACGCACCCGTACGGGGTGCGACTTAAATGGTAGAACAGAGTTTGGCACATTGCAGGTTTCAATCCACGCACCCGTACGGGGTGCGACAGAAGTCTATCCAGCAATTTACCCGCTTTTCCGGTTTCAATCCACGCACCCGTACGGGGTGCGACATACTGTTCAAACGGACATTACTTTGCATAAAAAGTTTCAATCCACGCACCCGTACGGGGTGCGACTGGAAAAATGTTGGAGATTATATGAGCTTTTTTGTTTCAATCCACGCACCCGTACGGGGTGCGACTCTGAGCTACTTCTGGTCCATTCCCATCTTCCAGTTTCAATCCACGCACCCGTACGGGGTGCGACCTCTTGGGGGGGATACTGATGCAGTAATTATATTGTTTCAATCCACGCACCCGTACGGGGTGCGACGCTCCAAACGGTACCTTCTACTTCCGGCCAAGAGTTTCAATCCACGCACCCGTACGGGGTGCGACGCCCGCCAGTATTGTTAGCCTTCGCATAGGTGCGTTTCAATCCACGCACCCGTACGGGGTGCGACATTTGCCTGATATTGCAAACAGATGGCGTGTAAGTTTCAATCCACGCACCCGTACGGGGTGCGACATCATGTTCTCCGTACAACCCACCTTTCAAAAAGTTTCAATCCACGCACCCGTACGGGGTGCGACTTTTGATACGTTACCTATATGGGGCGAAATGACTGTTTCAATCCACGCACCCGTACGGGGTGCGACGATTCCGATTGAAAAACGTAGTGAGGGGATAGAGTTTCAATCCACGCACCCGTACGGGGTGCGACAATTTAAGTTCTGATTTTGAACTGATATTTAATGTTTCAATCCACGCACCCGTACGGGGTGCGACGGCTTTACTGCAAGGGTATGCGGGGACTAGCCTGTTTCAATCCACGCACCCGTACGGGGTGCGACTTGATACGTTGCCCATATGGGGCGAAATGACTGTTTCAATCCACGCACCCGTACGGGGTGCGACGATTCCGATTGAAAAACGTAGTGAGGGGATAGAGTTTCAATCCACGCACCCGTACGGGGTGCGACCGGCTTGTTAATGTCCTTAAATTTTGCAACGGTGTTTCAATCCACGCACCCGTACGGGGTGCGACTTAGAGTGGATTTACGCCGCGCGTATTTTGCGTTGTTTCAATCCACGCACCCGTACGGGGTGCGACTTTGGATTTCGTCGAATGATGGATTAGCCATCACGGTTTCAATCCACGCACCCGTACGGGGTGCGACTACTATGGGATTATGAAAGAGGCTTATGATAATGTTTCAATCCACGCACCCGTACGGGGTGCGACACCACTTTTCCAAGGTAGTCACGAAGGTTCCCTGTTTCAATCCACGCACCCGTACGGGGTGCGACTCAGCCTATCCCACGGCCCCTGTTCCCATTCCTGTTTCAATCCACGCACCCGTACGGGGTGCGACCTTCGCCGTCCCACGCAACAAATTCGCCTTTTGCGTTTCAATCCACGCACCCGTACGGGGTGCGACAAGGCTTGTTCACCTGCAGCCTCCGAACTGCTGGTTTCAATCCACGCACCCGTACGGGGTGCGACTATCTTCTGCCCATCAGGGCTTAGAAAAACTAAAGTTTCAATCCACGCACCCGTACGGGGTGCGACCAGCATACGCAATATATATTAGATTTTTAGACATTGTTTCAATCCACGCACCCGTACGGGGTGCGACCCAAGGTGGAGGAGTTACCAAAGAAGGTTAAGGTTTCAATCCACGCACCCGTACGGGGTGCGACACAGCAGCGTTTAGGGTTTTAGCCACAGATGGAGTTTCAATCCACGCACCCGTACGGGGTGCGACTGTCAAAGTAAAAACCATTTAATAGCATAGAATTTTCAGCATTGTTTAGCGAATCTTTTTATGAATCTAATTTTGTTGTAAGATAATAGTAAAATTATTCAACATTACCTTGATATTTGGCCAGTGCGGAACCAATAGAATATTGTTGATAGCTATAGGTTCGCATCAACAATAAGGACACCTTCTGGATCGTAGGTTTCTTTTGATCCGTAATGCTCTACCCGTCTTTTCCAATTAGCCCCAAGAAAATAATAACGCAAACTATCCCTTTCAGGATCGACAATACTCTCTAAACGATGTTTAAGATCTGTAAATTGAGTTGGATCAACCAGGCATTCGAATACAGAATTTTGCACTCTCTGTCCGAAATTTTTGCATTGCTTTGCAACATTACGCAAACGTTTCTTTCCGGAAGTCGTAGTAACATTAACATCATAAGTAATGAGTACCATCATTACGAACACCTCATTTCCAGAAAAACGGGGGGTAATCTTCTATATCCCCTCTAATATATCTGGCTAAAAGCATGGCTTGAATATACGGAATAAGCCCTAATGGTACTTTTTGTTCTAAATATGGATGTGTTATCTCTTCCTGCTTTCGTTTCTGCCAGGCGAGAAGTACCGCTTTTCTTATCTGATCATCCATTATGACCGCGCCGTTTTCTTTAAAAACAAATCCGTCGGCACAAATTTGATTACGGTTCACAAGAGTCACCGCAAGCCTGTCCGCAAAATGTGGCCTTAGTTCTTCCATTACATCCAGAGCGAGACTCGGCCTCCCTGGTCTGTCCCGATGTAAAAAACCAGCTTGTGGGTCAAGCCCAAGACTTTCCAGGGCAGCTACAACTTCATGGGCCAGCAAGACATATAAGAAAGATAATAAAGCATTTATCCGGTCTAATGGCGGCCGCCGGTTTCTTTCTGTCATATTGAAATCTTCCTTCTGGCTAAGTATAAGCTGATTAAAAGCAGAAAAATACAGATATGCGGCTTGCCCCTCCAGCCCTCTCAGAGTATTTAAATCTTGTGCATGATCTAATTGTTTCGCTAAGTTTGCTAACCCCCTCATGCTACCGGTCAGGAATTCGTTATCAACTACTTGCGGGTGATCCCGGACCGCCCGATGTAAAACTGCCCTGCTGTTAATAATCTTTGCTAGAATGAAGTGATTTGCCAGCCTTACCGCTATTTTCTCGTTTTCTGTCCAGCGATACTGATTTCTTCTTAAAAGAATATTACCAGATACACTACCCGTGACACGTCCCATAAATTTTCCGTATTCAGTTAAAAAGGAAAGCGCTACTCCTCTTTCGCAGCACAGATGCATCAGCCCCGGACTTGCTCCGGCAAAACCGAAACATACTATCCCCTCCAAATTATGGATTGGAATACGAAATTTTATTTCATTCTCTACTTTAACAAGAACATTTTCCCCATCACGGGCTAAGTATGCGTCCGGAATAGTTACATAAAGGGTGTTTAGAAGTTTTCTCAATAACCCTTGACCTCCAAATCAACCATTCGCTCTATATATTCCTTAACTGAGCGATGTCTTATAGTAAGATCCGGCTGACAGATTTCTTTCAAAGAACATAAAGAACAATGCTTACCTTTTTTTGCTTTAGGAGTCTTACCTTCAGTGATCATTTTGTGCATCAGACCGGCTAATTGTTCGACATGTGCCCGCAGTTTTTGAGTAAATATGATTTCTTCCCGATGTCTGGTTTGGCCGTAATAGAGAAACCCGGATTCAATTGAAACACCCATCATTTCTTCCAATGCTATCGCCTGGGCACAAAGCTGTACCGCGTCACGATCATCTGGTTTCGGACGCCCACGCTTGTATTCCACCGGATAGGGCCGCCACCAGCCTTTGCGGTTCTTCAGACATACTGTAACTCCTGCTACCGCATCCTTCGTTCTATGAAATTCGACCACATCAGCTACGCCACGGAGTCCCAAATTTTTGCTTATTACCGGCATCGCCCTAACAGCCCTGACATCTTTGCGCGTCTCATCCTCAAAGGGATTATCCGTACGTTCATGAAGATGCTTCCCTTCCATTGTACGAACATCTTCCGCCCAAGCTTGCTCGATATGGATAAGCGCCCATTGCCGCTCGCAAAATGCCATATGCTGAATTCCGGATAGTAGAAGATAGTCTTCCTCCATATAACAACTACCCATATTATTTTTCTATAAGCCTAACGCTTTGTGGGATATTATCTTTCTCTATTGAAACCGAGTAGTCACTAAAATCTCTTGCCGGCTTACTTTCATCTATTCGTTTAACAGTAATTGCGTCAAAGAGTTTCTGCACTGAAACGTTACCCATCCTCGAAGAGTGCTCAAAAATGATCAGTTTTCTTGTTCCCATTAGCCCACGGGCTGCAGAACGATCATGTTCAAACATATTTTCAAGGGCTTCCCATAAAAGCTCTAAATCCTCCACAGAAAAACCAGTCTGGTTGGCCAGTGGTGCGGAAACAAAACCATGAGCGCGATAAAGTCCATAAGGAACTGTAAACTTCCTCCCCATCATGCGGTTATCGCCGCCCTGTTTTTCCGCTTCCGCTTCTGTTGCAACAGCCATTCTTGTAATACTATGTTCAAGCGAAACAATAGGATCCACTGAACGTGCAAAGGTGAACTGCACTGGGCCACGCACCTGACCGCAATTAGGGGCTGATTTCAAGGACATTACTGCACCAAAAGTCCTGATATCGTAAAAACGTTTGCACATCCATTCTTTACCTTTATCAACTTCTTCAGGTTTAGGCTTTCTGGCTTTAATGTTTTTAAGATTACCTTCAATGAATTTTTTTACATCAGTTGATGGATTAATATCTTTTAGTTCTGCTTTTATTGCTTTCACATCAGCATCTGCTGCGATTACAAGAAAAGGTTTCTGATTATCATTTTCTTCTACAGAAACTCCTTCAGGTAATACAGAATCTTGTAATCCTGAAAGAATATTATCAGGTATTTCTACTCGCGTTTCTTCTCCTAACGTAATTCCAAGATTATTAAAAGCTACAACATGCGCTCGTCCTAAAACTGCTTTCTCTTTAATATAAATATCATAAGGATTCTTATATTCATATTTAAGTCCCACATAGTTTCTAACTTTTCTTTTTATGCAAACATCTGTTACTAACCCATCTCCGGTTTCGGCATCGACCCGTGGTAAATTTCCTGCATCAGGATCGCCATTGGGGTTACCATCTTTAACATCAAACAGCAGTACGAAATCATAACGTTTTTGAATATCATCACTCATCATCTATACTTCCTTTCTTAACTATATTTTTACTTGTTTACAAATATTAGTCTTCACTTTTAGCGGTAAAAAAAGCTTGCCGCTGGTGATAATAACCAATAGCAAAGAGACCTTGTTCATGTAAATTAAGATGTGCTGGAAAATCATTCAAATTGCCCATAATCTCACCCAACAACCGTTCAAAGGTTACTGCCCTTCCTCTGTTTTCAAGTTTGGCAAGATGGTGATTTTTCAAGCGGAGTAAATTTGCAAATACTGTCACCGGTGTCGCACAGGCAGACCCGTAAAACCGCTCCCGAATCGTAGCGTTTATCCCAGGGTTTGCCTCTTCCTGGATTTTCTCTAATACGGAAAATAATCTTCCTAATTGATAGCCGACTGATGTTTGATTTACATCCAACTCCATATTAACCTCCTTATAATCACGATTCGGATAGAAACTATAATATCTGTTCAAATAAGCCTTGATTAATGCCACGCGAACAGGCTTGACCCTATATTCCGTGTCACTACGAATACGTCGCAACACAGCTTGCATTAATGTAGCCGGATAAGGTGTTCCATCAAGAATTGAGCGCATAAAATCTCCAGCAATATTTGGTGGAATGTTTTCACTTTTATCCTGAATAGCGATATTTACCAAAATACGCCAAATAGAGTAGTATTCCGGTTCCCTAGGTGGTTTTACAATTGTAAAATCATCAAAATACTGTCTAATCCGGGAAGCAAATTCGGAAATCGTACCTACTTGCCAAAAACGAACAGCTATTCGGGCGGCATTTGGCGCTAGTCCTAAAATGTAAAATCGATTATCACCATCATCTTCCCGATAAGTTCCGTAGTGCACTGATTCAAATAACGCTTTTACTCTCTCCGTTCTTGCATCGGGATTATCCTTTTCGGCTTCTTTAAAGAAGAAAGAAAAGTCATCTTCAAAAGACGATTTTTTTTCTGACCAGAAAACTGTTGATGCATCACCAATATGAATGCACTGTCTAGATGAATCGAGTAAAGCATTAAGAGCTTTAACATATCGGGATGCTGTAACTTTGCTGACAGGAGCATTATAGCTTTGCGTTTTAACATATGAATTGAAGGCATCTTTGTTAAAGCTAACGATACATGCGCCCGCGGACTGTGCCCCCCAAACTCCTTTAATAACCGGATGTGTCGTTTCAATCGCAACATCTTTTTCTCCTGTAACCAGGCAAGTTCCAACTACTGAATTCGCATCGTCTTGCCCGCCTGCTCTTTCAAGCGCATCTCTAACTACTGGAGCGTTAAAAACCAATTTATAATCCGTTCTAAGAACCCGGAAACTGACTTTTGCATTACCTTCTTTCAATAGTTCACCATATTCAGGATGATTGAGCACCCGATTAAAATGGCTCTGGTTCTCCAGACCTTTTTGGAGAAAGTGCCGCACCGCATTAACACCCGGATCATCTGTTTTGCCGATTAATTTATCAATTGCTTCAATCATGCTTTGCAGACGTATATTCCCCTTATCTCCTAACCCGAAGACAAAAGCAGCATTATCCCAAAGCAAATTTGCATCCTTACCACTGTTAGAATGTTTTAAAGCCTGAGTACCAATATTGGGGACATCAAACGGGTGCGGAATTCTTTTTTTTCCAACCGATTCTCGCAAGTCAACGATATTTTGTGGATTTCCATCATAGTCGAGCTCTACTAGAAAATCAATGCTTCCTTTGATCCAACCATCTTGCGCGATTAAGCCTTCAGCCGCCTTCCGATCGTAGTACTCCTTCAAAGCGTGTAAGATCATCCTCTCACCTCCACATCCCAGCGGTTGGTATTCACTGTCCCCTGATTAAGTTGCGCCCGGAAAAACAGCGGGACGGGATCTTTCTCATTACGTTCAAAATCCATATCATACAGCATAAAACCCAGATCACGGGTTTCTTTGATCGGCTCCGCGGTTTCCTCACATGGGTTCTTAATTAACCGGAAATCACAGGCAAACTCCCGGCAGCCCAAATAGGGCCTGTGGAAGCATTGACCCTTTTTCGCCCGCCGCTCAAACATCGCCGCATATTTAGCCTCGGTTTCATCCAGCCTAGCAATTTCAGCCATCTCTTGTTCATCAGCCCAAACTTCCGGTTGAACCGGACGGTTCACTTTTCTCTTCTCCGGGCTGATAAAATCAAAATACCCATAAATACGATACCTGACATCCCGCAAAAAAAGCCCGGCGCGCTGCTGGCGTTCATCTTCAATAAAAACACCCATTGGCGCTCCGAGCACACCCGCCATCTGCTTGGCAGTAGGAGCAGCTGCAACTTTGCCAACTTCATTTCTGCGGACGGAAATCCATTTGATCGGGTTAAGCACTTCGACCTTCGTTATACTCCACCGAATAGCAGGCTTCCATAAAATCGACTCGAAAATAGCCCTGGCTGCCGACGGGGTGATTACATCATAGCTTACCCGTTCAACTTTCATCTCCGGACGGGTAAAACAAGCATAGTCACCCCATACTTCTAAACACCAATTGTGCACTCCAACAACTCCTTTCTATAAAATGCATTGTTCCGGGTCATAAAGGGTTTCTTTAACTAACAGTCCAGTATCCTTTGAATAATCCAGCTTAGAAGACAACGCAAAAATCTGAGGATGTACTTCTTCAACAGCGCCTCGTCGCTTCAATTCATTAAAATCGTAGTTATAGATATTAACTGAATATCTCTGCAACTTTCTCATTAACCAACGATCAGGCCCTTTTGATTTTAATAAGTCAATAAATCTTTCTCCTTCACCATAACGAACGAAAATTGTTTTTTGCATTGAGTCATCTATAATCTTAAATTTTCTTGCCGCAGTCCGAAAGTAAATGCTGCATTCTCCCAAATCATTATGGTAAGGATCCAGTAAATCACTTATATTTTCTTTATCTAAGGAATTCGCTTTCCAATACAATTCCTCAAAATATTTCTCGAACATATCAGTTTCAATCCACGCACCCGCACGGGGTGCGACAATGGTATAAGGATCCGGAACGTTCATCATAATCATGCTACGGGTAGTGTCTGCAGCTTTACGAAGCATTCCCTGCGGCGCTTTACGGGGTGGATTAAAAACTATAACTTTTCCTGGAGCAGGCAATTTCCCTTCCCGGTTGCAGCGGCCCGCTGCCTGGACAATTGAGTCCAGACCGGCAAGCGCCCGGTACACTACCGGAAAATCCAAATCTACACCAGCCTCAACAAGCTGCGTGCTGATGACTCGAACCGGCTTACGACCCTTTAGTTTTTGTTTAATCTCATTAATTATTTCACTTCTATGCTGCCCGCACATCAGGGCTGACAGATGATAGGTCCCTTTAGGCATCAGCGCATACAATTCCCGGCAGCTTCTACGGTCTGATACGACACATAGGACCTGTTCATATTGCTTTAACTCTTCGGAAATCTCTTCCCAGCTTGATATGGCATGAAGATCACCGGGAAATTGCACCTGGCAACGAACTAGAGACTGATAAAGCAAATTAACGTCTTTCTCATCACCTATGATCTCTTTAATTTGTTTAAGCCCCTTAAACTGTTGCCCATCGACAATACGCTCTTTAAACGCTGGTTGCGTTGCGGTGGAAATTACAAAACTTACATGATAGTGATCAACAAGCAATTGCATCGTTTCAAGAATGGGAGCTAAAAATTCGACCGGAACCAGCTGTGCTTCATCCAAGATAATCACCGAGCCCACAATATTATGCAGCTTGCGGCAGCGACTGGACCTAGCGGCAAAAAGCGATTCAAAAAACTGCACAGAAGTAGTCACAATTATAGGAGCATCCCAATTTTCCGCAGCCAATCGCGCTTTTGGGGTAGCATCGTCCTCATCTAGGTTTGAATGGTGCTCGACAACCTGATCTTTTCCTACGGCTGAACGGAAAACATCGGCGTTTTGTTCAATGATGCTGGTGTATGGTATTACATAAATAATGCGTTTAAGCTGATGCATCTTTGCATGATTGAGGGCAAAAGCAAGGCTGGATAATGTTTTTCCTCCTCCTGTCGGCACTGAAAGTGAAAATATTCCTTGCTCTTCTTTTGCCATTTGCACACACTTCGCCCGGATATTCCTTCTAATCGCATTTACCTTTGTAACCTCGGAACTCATATCCAACTGTTCACAAAAACTATTAAATCGATCAAGGAGCTCCGTTATAGAACAGTAACCGCCCCTATTAAGTGCTTTCTCACTGTCCATGTAGCTTTCGGTATCCAAAAAATCAGCATCGACCAAACTTGAATACAACATTCTTATCCATAAAGCCAAATCAAGGCTTTTTATTTCGAATTTCCAAGGCGGAAAAGATGGTTTTACATGTCTTAGGTTATCTATAATGCTTGTTTCGACAGCATCCAAGTCTTTAACCTGAGTTTTCTGAAACTGAAGCGAAGACTGTCCTGCACCTTCAGCACTGGACCAATCCGGTAGCCCTGTATGATGCCCGGCAATACAATAAGCCAGGATTCGCCCGATTCCCTTTCCATATAACTGTTCAACCAACTCGGCTCCATGTATCGCATGTGGGATTTTGCTTTTCTTTCCTTCCAGATGCGCCTCTTCATCATATCCGCTTTTAATCCGCAGATGTTTTTGCCATAATAATCTCCCTTTACCTGCATCATGAGCTTTTCCAGCGGCTTTCCCCCATGCTCCGGAATTAAAATCTGCAGCAAAAGTCTCTGCCTGCCTCGCTGTTTCCTCAATATGGTCTGATAGTTTATGAGGAGGAGCCCAAGTTCCGTCTTCTCTTTTACACACATGAGCAATGAGTTCATATGTCATATTGAAACTACCCTTTCTCTTTGTTTATCGTACGTTAGGAAATTTAGCTCTCTATGATATGGCTGTAACCAGACATCAAACTGGTTAACTCTACTGTAACGGATTACCTGCCAGGGTACGAAGCAATACTTAGCAGGAGTTTGGGAGCTACATATCTTTTGGATTAAGCTACCCCGCGCAAAATTCATTGCTGCCAGTTTTTCATTCATGATCTTCTTACTTTTTTTTACTTAATTGTTTCATATATCCGGTAAATTTTAGCACAGATAAAATTGGTAATATTTCTATATATTCTTGTTTTTAATTCCAAAATCCTACAAATTATTTATATTAGTTTCCGACAAATATCTACAAATTTAGCATTATAGATAAAACAAGTGGGAACCAAGAAAGATCCTGAAACAGGTCTTTTTATAGAATCTTTGTTACAAAATAAAAAACAAAGAGCGCCTTCCTCATAAAAAGCGCTCTTGTTTTATTATTTATCCAAATTATATCCCCATGCAAAAGTCTTCATCCTAAAAAGCATTAGCTAATTCAACTGCCTGTATATCCTCGGCAGCCTTCTGCCGGAGACAGAGCCCGGCAGGTTGATCCCCACAATGCCCGCCGCCATGCCTATAAGCGTGTACGCGCCCAGGCGTCCGGCCAGGTCCAGGTTGCTGAAAGCTCCCAACCCGTTGAAAAAGGAAAGCAAAGTAAAAACCAGCCCGTAGGTTAGACCGACCAGCGCGCCGTGCAGCCAGCCAAGATTTTGGACCCTTCTGCCGGCCGTCAGCCCTCCAATAAAGGTTCCCAGCAGCGACACTCCTTTAAGCAGCCAGGAAAAATAAAACACCCCCGATGAAGAAAACAATATCCACAGCCCCAGAACCAGGCAGGCCGCCATTGTGGCGCCGATTGCCCAGACAAGTCCCAGGCAGACCTCAGATAAATTAATCATTCTGGAATTGCCGCCTAAACGCCTGTTCCAGAACACAAATGAAAAACCCTTCATCCCGCTCCACCTCCTATTAAGGACAATCTTTATTAATAATTATGCCGGCAGCCAACCGGATATTATCTTTTTATCTTTTTGGCATGTCTTTTCCTAAATTCGCATGAAACCCGGACTAAAAAAATATTATGAAAGGGGGGTGGAAAAAATGATCAGGAGAGTCCAGCCGGTTTTGATACTGGCCATTTTGTTAGTTATCAGCTGCGTTTTTGCATTCGGTTCCCTGTTTTTAAAGCATGAGCAGGAGCAGCAGGCGGAGAAGCCCGTGCGGATAAGAGTCTTTGAAGACGGACGATCGTTAATGTATTTTCCGCAGTATATCGCTGTAAGGCAGGGTTTCTTTAAGCAGGAAAACCTGGATGTTGAAATCACAACTGTCTCAACAAGGGAAAGTTTGCTCTATTCGCTCGCCGAGGGCCGCTGCGATTTGGCGGTTACCGGCCTGGAATATGCAATTTGCAAAAGAGCGGAAGGGAAAGGCGATCTGACGGCCTTTGCCGCCCTTGCCTGTAAAGATATCTCTTTCTTAATCAGCCGTGAAATAACTGAGAATTTTGAGTGGTCTTCTTTAAAGTACAAAACCGTGGTAACCGGTTGTCCGGGGGACAGGGGAACGGTGCTCTTTAAAGGCGCTCTTGTTAAACACGGGCTGGTTCCCAACCACCAGGTAACTCTGTATAACAACATTCCGGAATCTTTTCAGACCGGGGCCTTCGAGTCCGGCACAGGGGATTTTGCCCTGGCTGAAGAACCCGAAGCGTCACGCATAGAGGTGGAGGAATCAGGCAGGATTGTGGCCTCGCTGGGGGAGGAAACCGGGGACATTCCTGCGACAGTCTGCCTGGCTGATAAAAAGTATTTGAAAGACAATTACGATATTATGGTCAGGTATGTGCATGCGTTAAACAACGCCCTGCTCTGGCTAAATCAGCAAAACACAGCCGCGATAGTCAAACTCGCCGGCCAGGACTACCCGGATGTTGATCCCGGCATACTGGCCAAAGCAATTGACCGCTGCCGCAAACTTGGCGCATGGCCGTCAAAATCGGCAATTGATCCATCCGATTATAACAATCTTCAGGATTTTTTGATTGAAGCCAGGGAAATACCGGAAGAGATTCCTTACAAAAAAGCGGTGATGAAAGTTTCTTAACTGACCAGCCGGTCAACGAGCATGGCCATGAAGAGCAGAAAAAGATAAGGGCTGGAAAGTTTGTAGAGCAGCCAGGCCTTTTTGTTCATATAGCAGAAAAAAAGATACAGGTTTCCCGCCAGTATGGCCAGGCCGCTGATCAACGCGGTCCAGAAATAGACGGGGCCGAAACCGCCGTACGCATAGATGAGCATTGATACGGCAATCATCAGTACGACAGTGAGCAGAATATAGGCGAGGGTGGTTTTAATGCTGTATATCGCCGGGAGCATGGGGACCTTCACAAAGCGGTAGTCATCCTTGAAATATATCGCCAGGTTCCAGATATGATTGGGAATCCACAGGATAACCAGAACGGCGATCAGTAAAGACAGCAGATCGACTTTGCCCGTCACGCAGACCCAGCCGAAAAGGGCCGGCAGGCCTCCGCTGAACCCGCCAAGGATGATGTTCCAGATCGTTTTTCTTTTCAGCCAGAGGCTGTACAGGCCGACATAACCGGCCATACCCAGGATGATGCAGATAAGAGCAGCCAGGTTGATGTAATAAGCAATGATCATGGCGGCCAGAAAGTGCGCCGTTCCCCAGTAGAAGGCTTTGATGGCGGGAGATATCCGGCCGTCGGGAATGGGCCTGCGCTTGGTGCGTTCCATCCCAGCGTCAAGGTCCCTGTCCACATAACAGCTTATCGCGTTAACTCCTGAACAGGCAAGTGTAATCGACAAAATCGCCTTCAGCCATAAAAGAGCAGAAAGGTGTATCCCTTTAGCGGCAATAAACATTGTCACTATAGAAGTAAAGACAAGCAAAAAGACCGACCTTGGCTTGGATACTTCTATGTAGTCCCTGACCGACCTCGCAAAGACCATCAGACGAGGCTCCTTGCGCTTTATGGTTACTTCCATGAAAATTCCGCACCTGACTTTTTTAAAATAACTAAATAGTTGCTGAATTATTATAACCTTTGTCGAATTAAATAACAAGCTTTGAGAGCTGCCTTGCGAGTTGCCTTGCGAACTGCGTGTGGCTCTCAAGTCTGTCGTTAATCAGTGGTAATGTTGTCACAAAATCCGATTATTTTATTTTGAAATAAGTCAATTTTTCCAATAAGTCAAGCCTGACCCCGTACCCCGTACCAGGAAGGATTCATCAAGCAGGAGCGGGCTGTGGGAAGGCCTTTCCCGCCCTATCTGGAAGGAATTATGGACTAAAGAATGAGCTTCCTCGACACTGTGCTTTTCATTCAGGTAAAGAGTGGCCAGCGTTTCACCCCGGCTGACCGGATCACCGATTTTTTTATGCAGGACAATTCCTGCTCCATGATCGATCTTACTCCCTGGGGTCCTTCTCCCGGCCCCCAGCAGCACGGCCGCACGGCCTATGTCTTTCGTCTCAATCCCCCGCACAAAGCCTTCCCCGCCTGACAGGATTTTCTCCTGAACTGAGGCGACGGGAAGCTTTTCAGGATGATCAGCAATATCAGGGTCTCCTCCCTGAGCCTGGATTAATTCTTTGAACTTCGACAAAGCGCTGCCGTCTTTTAACAGTATGGACAGTCTTTGTCCGGCTTCCTCAACCCCGGCGGCCCTGCCTGCCAAAACGACCATTCTGGCGCCAAGGGCAAGGCAGAGCTCTTTAAGATCCGGCGGTCCCTGGCCCTGCAAAGTCTGGATTGCCTCCCGCACTTCCAGTGAGTTGCCGACAGCATAGCCCAGAGGCTGGTTCATATCGGTAATCACGGCAGTGGTGGTCCGGCCGAGCGCTCGCCCGATGGAGACCATCAGCCTGGCCAGTTCATATGTATCTTTTTTTAAAGGCAGCAGCGCGCCATTGCCGGTCTTGACATCAAGTATAATCGCATCCGCCCCGGCGGCTATTTTCTTGCTCATGATGCTGGAAGCGATCAGCGGGACAGAACCTTCTGTGGCAGTTGCGTTCCGCAAGGCGTAAATCTTCCGGTCGGCGGGAACAATGCCGGCCGACTGTGCTGAAACAGCCACGCCGATATCCCTGACCTGGCGGACAAAGGTATCTTTATCAAGGGCAGTTTGAAAACCCGGAATTGACTCCAGCTTGTCAACAGTCCCCCCGGTATACCCCAGGCCGCGCCCGGACAGTTTTGCCACCGGCACGCCCGCCGACGCAACAAGCGGCGCCAGCACAAGAGTGGTCTTGTCCCCAACCCCGCCGGTGCTGTGTTTGTCCGCCTTCAAACCCGGAATTCCCGAAAGGTCTATTCTCTCTCCGGATTCAGCCATCAGACGGGTTAAAGCGGCAGTTTCACCGGAGTTGAGCCCTTTAAAGTATACCGCCATTAAAAAAGCAGCCGCCTGGTAGTCGGGAATATCACCTTTTGTATAACCGCTGACAAAATAGGCAATTTCTTCAGGTGAAATTTCCAGGCCGTCGCGCTTTTTTGCAATCAAGTCGTACATAAATATCTGCCTTTCTTTTATAACTTCATTGCTTTAAAATCTGCCCTGCAAAGCTCCGGCCTGAAGGCATGCCGAACCCGAACATTTCCGCGACAGAAGCAGCAAGATCGGCAAAAGTCTCCCTCGTGCCCAGGCTAATCCCCGGCAGAACAGGCGCCCCGGCTGCCAGCAGGGGAACGTACTCGCGCGTATGGTCGGTCCCCGGAGTGGTCGGGTCGCAGCCGTGGTCAGCCGTGATGATCAGAACCTCGTCATCACGCAAAAAGCTGAGGATTTCCGGAAGCCGCCTGTCAAAAGCTTCGAGCGCATCCGCATACCCGCGGACATCATTGCGGTGCCCGTAAACCATGTCAAAGTCGACCAGGTTCGTGAAAATCAGGCCCCGCTCGCCCCCCTGCATCATCTTGACGGTCTGGTCAACCCCGTGCATGTTGTTTACCGTATGCACAGCCCTGGTGATGCCCTTTCCGGCAAAGATATCCTCGATCTTGCCGACCGCCAGAACGGCCAGGCCCCTTTCGACCAGCATATCCAGCAGGGTTGGCCCGGTAGGGGCCAGCGAGTAGTCATGGCGGCCCGCAGTCCGGTGAAAACTTCCCGGCCAGCCGGTAAAAGGCCGCGCGATAACTCTGCCCACGGCGTGCTCACCCTTAAGCAGTTCCCGGGCAATTTCGCACATCCGGTATAATTCTTCCGGCGTAATGATCTCTTCATGGGCGGCGATCTGAAAAACGCTGTCCGCCGATGTATAGACTATCGGGTAACCCGTGCTCATGTGCTTCGGTCCCAGTTCCTCGATAATTACTGTTCCGGAAGCGGGTTTGTTGCCCAGTGACGGCCGCCCGATCCGCTCCTCAAAAGCGCTGATTACTTCAGGAGGAAACCCATCGGGGTAAAGGGGAAAGGGCCTGTCCAGAATAAGCCCGGCAATTTCCCAGTGCCCGGTGGTAGTGTCCTTTCCCGGCGAGAGTTCAGCCATTTTGCCGTAAGCCCCTGCAGGCTGCGCAGCCGGAGGGACCCCTGGAAGGTCTATTATATTGCCCAGGCCAAGCCTGGCCAGGTTGGGCAGATACAGACCGCCCGCTTCCCTGGCGCAGTGAAGGAAAGTATTGCTTCCCTCGTCGCCGTATTTGTCAGCGTCAGGCAGGGCGCCCACCCCGGCGCTGTCTAAAACAACCAGGGTCACCCTGCTTATTTTTTCTGTTATAGAGTCCGCCTCCTAAAAAGCCGGTTTATTCATAGTACGCCCTGGGATGAACCCTGTCGTAAATTTCTTTTAACCTTGCCCTGGTCACATGGGTATAAATCTGTGTGGTACTGATATCCGCATGGCCGAGAAGTTCCTGCACTGACCTCAGATCCGCCCCGTTCTCCAGCAGGTGGGTGGCAAATGAGTGGCGCAAAGTGTGCGGCGTGACTTCCTTATTTATACTGGCCTGCCTGGCATACTTCTTGATGATTTTCCAGAAGCCCTGCCTTGTTATCCTGCCTCCCCGCCCATTAAGGAAAAAAGCTGAAGTCAGCTTCCCCCTGGCCAGTTTCGTCCTGCTCCCGTAAAGATATTCGTTAAGGCTTTGATGGGCGGCGCTGCCGAAGGGAACCATCCTCTCGCGGGCGCCTTTTCCGAAACAGACAATAAAACGATGGGTTAAATTTACCCTGTCCAGGTCCAGGGAAACCAGTTCCGAGACCCGGATCCCCGTGGCGTAAAGAAGCTCGAGCATAGCCTTGTCCCTCACGCCGGCGGGCTTAAGCCCAAGCGGCTGGGCGAGCAGCGTATCTACTTCGGCATTGGTCAGAAAACGGGGCAGCCGCTGTGGAGCGCCGGTGGATTCAAGATTTGCCGTCGGATCGGTCAAGAGCAGGTTTTCGGTCAGCAGAAAACGGTAAAACATCCTCAACGCAGAAAGCCGGCGTGAAATGGTTGCAGGCGCCAGGCCCATTTTTTTCTGCCCCAGAAGGTAATGTATCACCGTCTGGCGGTTGTCTTCCCCCAGCGGGTCATGATTGTGCTTTTTGCAGAAAAGATCAAAAAGCTGCAGGTCAAAGCGGTAAGAAACAAGCGTATTCTCCGACAAGCCTCTTTCGATTAGAAGGTGGTTAAGAAAATTTTCGATTAATATTTCCAAATGGGATCACCTGTTATATTCTGACCAGTTCGTAATTCCTTGTTCCCAGTCCTATCCGTTCAGCGTAATCCAGCTGGTACTGCCAGTTGATCTCCGGGTAAATGGCGCGAAACTTATCCCGGACATCTTCCTTTTCGCTAAGAACCGAACCGGGCAGGGCTTTCTCCTGGTTGACCAGATCGACACAGGCCGTGTCCAGGGCTACCGGATCTTTTGAAGCAAGGATGCCTATATCCCGGACTATTGACGCATCCGTCCAGCTTGTACAATCGCAGTCCGGAGTAACATTAACCACGAAGTTGATGAACCCAGCCTTGCCCTGCTTGTTTTTCAGCGCCCCGGCAGCATATTCGACAATTTTTTCCTGGATCACACTGGGCTCTGTTTTCCAATTGACGTCAATCGCATGAGACCGGCAGGTTATGGTGCATTCCCCGCAGCCTATACATTTCTTTTTGTCTATAAACGCCGTTTTCTTATTGTCTTTCGAATCTTTCAGGGTAATTGCCTCTCCCGGGCACCAGGAAGCGCACTGGCCGCAGCCGGTGCACCTTTCGCTTCTCACCAGCGGCGCAATATCGGAATGCATGGCCAGTTTTCCGGCGCGTGAACCGCAGCCCATCCCCAGGTTTTTTAATACGCCGCCAAAACCGCACAGCATATGGCCTTTAAAATGGCTGAGCATAAGCAGAACATCGGCACGAAAGACAGCCGAACCGATCTTCACTTCTTTATAGTATTTCAGATTGACCGGCACACTGACGTAATCCTTGCCGTCCAGGCCGTCGGCAATAATCAAAGGCGCGGCTGTTACCGCGTAAGCAAATCCATTTTCGATTGCGGTCTGCAGGTGATCTATGGAATTTGTCCTGCTGCCCGCGTAAAGTGTGTTTGTGTCGGTAAGAAAGGGTTTCCCGCCCAATTTTTTAACCTGATCAACTATATTGCGGACGAAAAGCGGATTAAGGTAACCCGTGTTGCCTTTCTCCCCGAAATGGAGCTTTACGGCAACCAGGTCCTTTTTTGAAATCAACTCCTCAAACCTTGCCTTTTTAAACAGTTTGGCAAGTTTATCAAAAAGATTTTCACCGTGCCTGGCTCTCAAATCAGTAAAGTAAACCGGAACCATTTTTTCGTATCCTCCCGGTCTTTTTAGTTTAATAGCTATTTCTACAAACAGATAAGTTTTCCTTTAATTAAAGGCCGGTTAGAGTATATTCTGTTACGAAACAGTCGTTTCAATTAATCCGGAGCTGACTCCGGTCAGCCAGGGCGTAAAGTAAATCTCGACAAGGCCGGCGCAAACAGCGACAGCCAGGACAACCGCCATGATCGCTGTATAGCTGACCAGGCAGCTGAGCAGTTTTATCCTGAAATTTGTATACCGCCGCAGTGAAAGCAGGGCAAAGGATAAAGCGGCTGTCCCGCCGAAAATAAGGGCGGGCAGGTATAGAAGATTCTGCGGAAGAATGGAAACGGCAGCTAAAAGAAGACCGTTAGCGGCCATGCTCTGGGTTAAAAAAGAGATCGCAAAGCCGAGAATAAAGCCGCGTATAAAGATCAGGACCAGGATAAAAGGAATCCCAACGAAGGAGAGGCCAAAAATATACAGCAGGATTATGACAAGGATATCGGTAAAGATTTTGCCGCCTGCGGCGCCGGCAGGTATGGCTGACAGCTGATCTGCCTGAGCTGCGTATGCCTGGACATGTTTGCTGAGTTCCTCAAACTGCCCGACAGAAAGGTGGTTGACGCCAAAAACCCCGAACACGGCGCCGGCCAGGAAAACCGCCAGCACCAGCAGATATTGCGGCCAGTTCTGTCTCCAGCAGTTCCTCCAGAAGACCGTCCAGGCTTTCCACATTTTTGTTCCCTCCCCAAAAACATGTCCACTGACACTTTATTGCGGAGGGATCAGTTTTATAACCCCATTTATAATTACTAATTGTAAATATTTAAGTAAAAACATCCCCCTGTATTTATAAATTCCTTATTGCAATACCCTATTAAATAGGAGTATAATTATCCTATCCAGTAGGGTATGATATCATTAAAGGTGCCTCAGATGATAAGAGAATTTGTATTATTACTGGAGTTCGAAAAGTGCTGGAATAAGATAGGTATGAACGACGAAGATTTAAGAGAGCTGGAGAATTATCTTTGTTTGTACCCTGAGAGTGGTAATGTTACCCCAGGTACCGGCGGACTAAGAAAGCTCCGATGGGGTGTAAAAGAAAAAGGAAAAAGAAACAGCGCAAGGATAATATATGTTGATTTTGCTCATTATGAAAAGACATATTTAATTGGCGCCTATCTAAAAAGCGAGAAAATAAACTTAGATGAGAAACAGAAGGCGAATATTAAGAAATTAATAAAAATTTTGGAGCAGGAATTGAAAGGAAAGTGATAATATGAGCGCATACGATAGCATTATTAAAGGACTTAATGAGGCTATTGAATATGAGAGAGGTAATTTGAAAGGCGTTAGAACACATACAGTAAAGATATTACCTCTACCCATGTACCCGCCAATGGAAATCAGGAAAATCCGCACGGGATTGAAATTGACTCAATTAGCGTTTGCAAATATCGTCGGAGTATCAAAAAAAACAGTAGAGGCTTGGGAGTGCGGAAGAAACGTTCCCCAAGGTCCATCACTAAGAATGATCGAAATCCTGGAAAATAATGGTCAGGATCTGGTCAAAAGATATGTAATGCCGCAGTGATAAAAATGTTTCTCCGCCAAAAGTTAAGGCTCTGCTGGAGCAAACACAAGAGAACCGTCCCCTTGTGTTTAGTTGCTGCCGCAGGCAGGGCAGCGGGGGCTTCTTTTAATGGGCAGGCTGTGTAATTCCATGGCCATGGCGTTATAAATTAGAAGTCTGCCAATCAGCAAATCCCCCTGTCCAAGAATATATTTCAGTACTTGCGTAGCCTGAATCAGCCCAATAACCCCGGGCAGAACACCGATAACCGGCGCAGGTTTGGCCATGTTTAGGGGCTCTTCCGAGTAAAGACAGCGGTAGCAGGGACCTTCTCCGGGCAGAAATGTCATTACCTGACCTTCCATACCTGAGACCGCGCCGTAAAAGAATGGTATTTTCATTTTTAAGCAGGCCTCATTCAGGACAAACCGGGTAGAAAAATTATCCGTGCAGTCCACAACCAAGTCGCTTTCACCGATCATTTCCACTGCATTTTCAGAAGTCAGCCTTTCACAGTAAATCTTCACTTCAACTTCAGGGTTTAAAGACGATATTGTCATCTTTGCCGATTCTGCTTTATACATTCCGACCCTGTCTGAATTATGCAGGATCTGACGGTTTAAGTTGCTTATAGACAGCTGATCGTCATCCACGACAGTCATTTCTCCAACGCCGGCTGCAGCCAGATAATAAGCGGCCGGACAGCCGAGCCCGCCGGCGCCCATGATCATGATCCCGGCCGCTTTAATTTTCTTTTGCCCTTCCAGACCAACCTCCGGCAAAAGAATCTGTCGTTTATACCTTTGTAACTCTTCTTCGCTTAAGATTGGGCCTTCTTCCGGCATAACTGTACCCTCCTGACGCTATTGTTCAATGCCCCTGAAAGTCAGCTCCGGATACTTGAACATTTCAGCGAACTTCTGACGGGCCCCTTCCCTGACCTGATCGGCTTGAAACTCACTCAAGTTATGCGAGGCGATCCACTTTTCGAGAAGCACTCCGCCGGGCGACCATTTTTCAACGGTTTCTCTTTCGTAAACCCAAGCTTTGATCATTACGCCGTGCTCTTTTAAGATCGCCCAGACTTCATCTCTCTGCCTGTCGTCGCAGTAAACGCAAAGCACACATTCTGTAAGGCCCAGATTTTTAATCGGTGTGCGGTCATACTTAATGCAAGGAATTATTTTCTGTTCCACGTATGTGTCCAGCGCCCTCGCCAGGGCGTCAATTTCTTTCGGGCTCCCAAATGAAACAAATTTTCCCCAGTGTTCCAGGTATTCCTTGTTTGTCAGATCTTTACCCTCGTAATTTATATAATTGTACCGTCCACTTACGTGATTGGAATGAAAAACAAAAATAAAATGGGAATCAGGTTTGTCAATAACCATCAAACACCACCCTTTTCCTGAAAAATTTTTAATAATGTTTTTAACCTGCCGCAGCTGCGGGTATAATAGCCATTTCATCGCCATTGTTCAATTTGGTTTCGATACCCTGAAGATAGGCAATATTTTCCCCGTTGACGTAAACGTTAAAGCTGTCCAGAGGTTTGCCCTGCGCATCGCACAGTTTTTCCTTGAAACCCGGGAAAAGATCATCCAGTTTCTGCAGGCAGTCCGATACGCTTTCAGCTTCACATTCAACTGTTTTATTGTTCTGTGTAAAGCTTCCCATTGATGCTGGAAATCTTATCATGATGCTCATTCTCTATACCTTCTTTCTTAATATTTTTCAGGATATAATTATTATTTTGCCCTATTGTGAATTGGAAAAACATTTAGACTATTTATGTTCTTAAATTAGATTATATCTCTTGTCATTCCAAGGAGCAAGTTATAAATATAGCCCGCAGCGAGGACATCCTCCAGCGAGTTGCCGCTGGAAGCTATTACGGCGATATCTGTTTTAAACTCCAGTGCAGCTTTCAGGGCCCGTTCGGCCGCAGCCGCAGCAGGAAAAGTCCCTTTTTTTTTGGCTGTGCGGGCAATTGTGCCGGTTAAAACTGAAGGCGCCCCTGCAGCCACAGCAGCGTCAAAGGCCACCCCGCCGCTGCTGGTTGCGGCTACAACCACGCGCCCTTTGATCTCTGCTAATTTTACCGTTTCTGCTCCCAGGTTGGGCAGCGCCGCCTCAACCGCAACCCCGCTTTCCCTGATTCCTCCCAGTAACTTTTGAAGGCCGGACAGCCTTTCGGTGTCAGAACCTACACGCGGCTCCGCAACCAAAACTATTCCCGCATTTGAGGCACAGGCCAGTCTGCCCGCTTTAAGGCCGACTCCGGCAGGATCCAAGGGTACGGGCGCCCGTGCCGTGTCAGGAGCGGCGCCGAAAACAGCCAGCGCCCCCTCGTCAAGCATTGCCTCCAACGTCGTGGACATATCAATTACGTCCACAATAACCACAACCTGTCCCAAACCGGCGGCCCTTGCGGAACCGCTTGCATCCGCCGCGGCGGTTATAATCATAAGCCGTCGCCTCCTGAATTGTTTATTAAGGAAGCCGCATATACACCGGCGGCCCCGGCGGTCAGAAAAAACTCCGGGTCCTTCTCCTGGCTGCGGCCCATAGTGCTTACGGCCAGCCCGAAATCTGCGACTGCACGCATTGTTATAGAAGCGTCCAGGAAAACCACCCTGTGCATATCCTGAATGCCGCTCTCAATTAACTGCCTGGTTATATACGCTTTCTTTTCTTCTTCAATTTCTGCAAACGGAACAACGCACGGGGCGAGCGCTACTTTTCCCAGCGCTGTCCGGGTGTGGTGGCTCAAACCCCTGTGTCTTTCCCTCGGATCCGCAAAACTGACCCGCGGCGCCGCCACAGCACGGCCGCCCAGCACTCCCGCCGCATTAACCAGTTCCCCCTGTTCAAGTCCGGTATGGCCGAACTCGGAGTCAGTCCCCACTATGCCGGGTCCCATCGAAGCAATGATTATGTCCGCTCCGGCCGCTTTTGCCGCCAGCAGGCCGCTGTATATATTTACAGCCTCAATATCTCCCCCGAAAGCATGCCCGCATGTAACAGTGAAGGCCAGCAGGCCTTTTTCTTTAAGATCAGTTACCTGGCGGCTGAAGGCGATAGGCAGGGAAGCCCCGTCAGTCATCATATAGACAAGCTTAACTCTGTCCCCGCAAAGTCTGGCGATTACAGCCGCTATCGGCCCGAGCATGCTGTGCAGAGAGCAGATAATTACGGGCGTTCCGCCAAGTGACGCCGTTTTTCTAAAAAGATAATTCAGGGGATGTTCTTTTTCCTCTATTGATAAAACTTTTACCTGGGAGGGAGTGTAACGGACTTTCATGATATGGCCTGCCCCGGCGGCATCTTTATTGGCGCAGCCGGAAACAGCCATGACAAAGTGGGTTCCGCCCGTACCCAGCCCTTTAGAAACCGCCGTTGTATTTAAAACAACCATATCTCCGGGCTGAACCGGTCCGGTCAGGTCCTGATAGTTGACCGCCCGCTCCAGCCTTCCTTCAACTTCAACTGTCAATTCACAAATTCCCGGCCTTACCCGAAGAATACTCTTTACTGTGCCCGAACGTATCCGGATCACCTGTCGCAACGCCCCAATCGGTCAAGGTAATTTAGCAAACGGCTGCCTGAAATTATTTTTGTTACTGAATACCTTTCAGATAAAAGATGAAACACCGCCAGGACAAGCAAATAACCCAGCAGGACGGGTTTGTCCAGTACCCACATTGCGGTTATCCCCAGCACCGCTCCCAGGGAGTTAGATCCCGAATCACCCAACATCGCTTCTGCTTTGAGATCGGTCTTTAAATAGACAATCAGGCCGCCAAACAGGGCAATCAAAAAAAACAGGTTGTCCTGCTTCCAGCCCAGCGCAAGCAAAAAAGCAGCGATCAGGATAAATCCCTTGCCCGCCCTGCCCGGTCTTAAATCTAAAAGGTTGATTGAGTTGGCGGACATCGCAATAACCAGAGCGTAAATAAACGCCCACCATGAAAAATCGAACGTCAGGGCCGCCAGCAGTGAAACTACAGCGCCTCCCAGGGCTTTCAAGGCGCCGGTATTAAGCTCTTTTTTAAAAAGCAGAACCTTAAAATGCCCTGCCAGGCCGCCCACATCTCTGGACCCCCAGATATCGTCAATAAAACCAAGGAAGGCGAAAGAAGTCACCATTATAAAAAAGAGCAGCGCGTCCTCAGTGTTATTAAACAATAACAGGTACATAAAAGCAACAAACGGGCTGATCATAAAAAAAATTAATCCCGCAGCGGCGGGAATGCTCTTACCCGAATAATTCGGCCTTAAAAAACCTGCATTGCAAATCATTTTCAGCAATACTGGCAAAAGCAAACAGGTAAATACAGCGCCGGTTAAAAACGAGGCCAAATATGCCCAATATAAGGAGACCGCTAACATTCGGCGCCTCTTTTTCGCCGGCCGATGCCTGCCAGGACCAGGACTACATGCCAGAACTGCTTTCCGCGGTGCATAAAACCTTTCCAATTCCGGCCTGTTTCATTGTGGCGCATGTTCACAGGAACTTCGAGAATTCTGAAACCCTGCCTTGCCGCAGTAATCGTCATACTGACCTCGACACCAAATCCCGTTGCAAAAGGCGCCGTTTTCTCCGCCACATGCCGTGTCATTGCACGCTGCCCGGATAGCGGAGATTCCATAACCAAACCCGTATGGCGCCTGATTCCTTCCCTGGCCAGTCGTTTTACCAGACCGAAGCCGCCTTTGCGCTTACTTTTTGGAAAACGGGCAATGGTCATATCAGCAATACCGCTTAATATAGGGTCAATCAAACGCTTTGCCTCGGCTGCGCTTGAACCAAGGTCAGCGTCTAAAAAAACGATGATTTCCGCTGTCAGTTCCTTAACCCCGCGGTTTAATGCCTCGCCTTTTCCTGAATTGGCAGGCAAAGAAATAACTTTGGCCCCGGCCAGGCGTGCTTTTATTGCTGTGTCATCAATAGAACCATCGTCTACTACAAGAACTCCATTAATTTCAGGCATACCGAGGATTGCGCTGACAGTATCCGAAATCCTTTCTTCCTCATTGTAAGCAGGGATTAAAACCTCAATTGTTTTAACTGACGGCATCCTTTACTCCAAGCTCAACGCCGGAACTAACTTTTGCGCAGTCGGCTTTATTCCATAATGGCCTGCCTGGCCTGCAATAGCCATAACAAGAGCAGTTTGTCCGGAAACGGTATCAATATCGTCCACAGTACTGATTCTCTTTTTTTGATACTCTTTCATATATGAAAAAGCAGTCGTAGTTTCTTCAACACCGTAAACCGGTATCTGCCTGGCCAGCAGCAGATCAATCATCGAAAGATCGACCGAACTGTTTTTATCAATCTCGTGCTCCTGGCTGCCGCCGGCAATAATAACTCCGTTTAACGGTTTTCCGTATTCCCCGGATACTTTTAACAACCCTGCTTTCACAAGGGAATTAACTTGTTCAGGATCGCCGGCTCCAAGCAGTCCTTCGACAATGGCGCCGGCCAGACGGACGGCCAGCTGATTCTCGTTCAAGTTCTCCCAACCCTTTTGCCCTTTAAGCAGTTCTTTATTGGCCGGTTCGTTCGGATCCCCAATTAAAGTGGTTACTGACGACACCTCTGCGCCGGAAAGCTGGACGGCCTCAATTATGTTGTTCGAAAAACTGTAGTTGTTGGTTTCAATAATAGCCAAATTGTATCCCTGAAGACGCCCTTTGACCAGAAGAGGCAGAACCTGTTTTTCAAAATCTCCCTGGGCTTTATAATTTAACTTAAGCGAGGATAATTCGTTTTCCACCGTTTCATTTTTTTTGCGCAGCTGTTCTATTTGAACTTCAAGCCGGTCAGTAAGCTCCTTCTGTCTGCTGACTACAATATCACTTTTTAAGAAAATCCCACCAACAAGTATTCCCAGCCCCAGAGCTAAAAAAACCGCTGCCAGGGAAGCAATATGATATCTAAAATCAATAATCATCGCTAAATCCCCAAAAGCAGTTTAAACTGCAGGTAAACAAGGCGCAGCAGTTCCCTCGTCACGGGCGAAATAAAAACGATCACACCTAAAGGAAGCAATGCCGCCAAAACTATTTGAGCAAGGTAACGGGCCTTTATCCGTCCCCTGTATAATTTACTGACTCCTTTGGCATCGACTAAAATCGAGCCGACTTTCATTCTGACCAGAAGCGTGCTTGCCATGCCATGACGGCCCTTTTCCAAAAATTCTTCAACACTGGAATGTGTTCCTACCGCTACAATGAGCTCGGCCTTTTGCTCGTATGCCAGGAGCATGGCTATGTCCTCGCTAGTTCCCGGAATAGCGAAAGTCCTGGCCGGCAGACCAAGGTTTCTGATTCTCTCCAGGCCGGGCGCCCGCCCGTCGGTATAGGCGTGCACGATCAGTTCCGCCCCGGAAAAGAGGGTGTCGTTGCTGACGCTGTCCATATCCCCGATAATGATGTCCGGTTTATAGCCAGATTCCCAGAGCGCGTCCGCCCCCCCGTCGACGCCTATCAGGACTGGTTTGACTTCACGGATATATGACCTGACGGCATCCAGGTCTTCTCTATAGTTTTGTCCGCGCACCACTACTAAAACGTGTTTGCCTTTTAAGACAGTGCTTATCGTAGGGATACTATACTCACCGGCGACCATTCCCAACTCGTTTTTGGCGTGCTCGATCGTATTTTTAACAAAGTTGGAAAACACTTTGTTCATGTTTAGATTTGCCTGGGCCATTTTCTCCCTGATGTCTTCGATTTCTAAAGATTGCCCGCTTCCGATACATTTTCCATCAGCATATATGTCATTGTCAATTATTTCAATAGTCCGGCCCTCCTCAACTCCCATAACATCCTCGCCGGCCGCATCCAGAAGCGATATGCCGGATTGGACAAGCAAAAGCGGACCGGGATTCGGGTAATAACCGGTTATAGAGGAGGCAGCGTTGATAACGGCTTTTGGCCGCGCAGCTACTAAAGATTGCGCGGCCAAATTATCTAAGTCGCTATGATTAATTATTGCAATTTCACCAGGCATCAGACGTTTGACCAGGTCTTTTGTCCGGCGGTCAACTCTGGCTGTACCCTTAATGTACATTGCAACACCCCAAAATATTATGCCAGGTAGCTAACTTGCCTTGGATTCAATCCTCAATTTGTCGGCTATCATGGCAATAAATTCAGAATTAGTCGGTTTACCTCTTTCCAGATTAATAGTGTATCCAAAAAATTTGGTCATCATTTCTACATTTCCGCGATCCCAGGAAAGTTCTATCGCATGGCGGATGGCTCTTTCAACCCTGCTGGGAGTAGTCTGGTATTTCTGTGCGATCATGGGGTATAATTCCTTTGTAATTGCGCCAAGCAGATTAATCTCGTTAATAACCATCAAGATTGCGTCTCTTAAATAATGATACCCCTTTATATGCGCAGGGACACCCATTTCATGAATAATATTTGTCACGGCGATATCAAGGTTCCTTGGTTTGACCGTGGAGATGTACTGGGACAAATTAAGCCCGCCTGCTAACTGGCGAATACGTGTGGCCAGAACTAAAAAGTCAAAGGGTTTGAGCAGGTAATAATCCGCTCCAAGCTCCATAGCCCGCTGGGTAAACGCCTCCTGGCCAAACGCAGTAAGGATGATTACCTTCGGTTTTGTATTTGAAGCCCCACCGACGGCCAGCTTTTCCAATACGCCGATTCCATCAAGGTGAGGCATTATTACATCCAAAACAACCACATCCGGACTTTGTTCCTCAATTTGGTGTAGTGTCTCGATACCGTTGTATGCGATTCCGGTAAGGATAAAATCTTCTTGCTGATTCATGTAGCTCTTCAGTAACTCGCAAAATTCCTTGTTATCATCAGCGATAAGTACTTTGACTTTCTTGTTACTCATACTTTTTACGCGGCCCCCTTTTCTTTTTTTCCCCCCAGGTATTTATATCCATTTGATTCGACGGCGAACTTTAAAACTCCTGCAGGGTTTTAAAATGTACTTTTATATTACATTATCTCTCATTTAAGGTCAGGCCGCCTTCTGAAAAGCGCCATTTAAAGGGAAGAAGCCGGCTTCACGGAGCATCCATTCAGCCGGCACACCAAAACCTCGTTTGGGATCATTGATAAAAACATGAGTCACAGCGCCTATAAATTTTCCGTTTTGGATTATCGGGCTTCCGCTCATACCCTGGACAATGCCGCCCGCCTTGCTGATTAGCTTTTCGTCGGTAATCCTGATGACCAGTCCCTTTCCGCCTGCCCTGTTGTGCAGAATAATTTTTTGAATTTCAATATTAAAACATTCTATTTTATCCCCTTTAAGAACCGTCAGAATTTGCGCCTGGCCTTCCTTTATTTCGTAAGACATGGCTACAGGCAAGGGTTCTTTGTAAAAGAACTTGTCCGGCGGCTTCCTTAGCTTTCCAAAAATGCCTACGCCGGTATTTTTGGTTATTTCCCCGAGCAGTTCAGGCCTGCCCTTGTAAAATCCTACTTTTTCCCCGGGTTTACCGGCTTTTCCCGGATAAACCCCCTGAACTACGGCGTTTGTTATCTGTCCTTCGGTGAGATCTATCTTTCTGCTCGTATCCGCATCCGTGACCATATGTCCCAGCGCTCCGTATTTGTTTGTCTTCGGTTCATAGAAGGTAAGCGTACCCATCCCGGCGGCGCTGTTGCGGACAAACAAGCCTATTCTGTACCTGCCCGTTTCAGGGCAGTATAATGGTGAGAGTGAAATCCGCATGGCTCGTTTTCCCCGTTTTACTTCGAGGTTTATTAAAATCTTTTTATTTCCCAGATTATCAATTTCATCCTGTAAAAGCTTATCGTTTCTTACTTCCCTGCCATTTATTTTGACTATTACATCGCCTGGTAAAATACCTGCTTTTTCGGCAGGGTTATATTTAAATCCCCGCGAGTCCCCTATGGGCGTGTAGCCTGCTACTATGACTCCTTCGGAGTGCAGGAAAATCCCTATCGAGTGCCCTCCTACCATAACTTTTACCGGATCTACCACATTGACGGAAACCTGCCGGAAGGGTATTAATCCGAACAGTTTTATATTCATCTTAACGGGGCCGGGGCTTGAAGCTACCGGAATACCGCTTTGCAATAGTAATTTTTGATTATTTTCACTGCTGTAAACCTGCATTACCGGGTTTTGCCCATATTTGTAGCCGGTCAGCTGAGGCAACAAAGGATCTCCCATATTAATATTTTGTTTTGCCGGAAGCAAAGACAAGTCCTTTAATGCTGCTGTATATAGAAGCAGAACAACGAGCAACATGAGCAACTTTTTGAGAAAATTTGGTTTCAGGCAACACCCCTCCTTTATTATTTCTTTCTGGCAGCAATCACAAAAACAATTTTAAAAACTAGAGAAATACATGAAATCAATTAAATATATTAAGCATTCTTAAGTTAACCTTTATAAATTGCTAATATTCTGCCTAATTGTGCCGTTATTTACAGCTATAGCGCTGTTTTTACTGCATTCTTTTTAATTTTAAAAAAATTAGCTCCCGTAAAAACAAAAAATCCCGTTTTTACAGGAGCAATTTTTTGGTAATTAGTAATTGGGGTCAGGCTTGACTTATTTAAATAATTGACTTATTAAAGAATAAAAATCGTTATTTTAATTTTTTTTGATATTTTAGCGCCAGCTAAAAGGAAAAATCATCAACAAAGGGAAGTCAAAATGCCTTAAGTGCGATTTTGAGCCTTCATTCAAAGAACGAGTAAACTCGAGGATAAGCGAGGGAAGTGTTTGAGGCGCATAAGCGCTTAAGTTTGACCGAGCCCGAGGGCAAACGAGTTCGTACAAGTATATGAGGCAAACATGAGCACGCAGGCAGTTGACCATCCTGATACAAGATTATTTTTAGAGTGTTATTTACAGGATAAACACGCGGGAGCCGCCCCCCTGTGTTTATGTGTAAGCAGGATGAGGTCTATTTCCTCGGGATTAACGCCGATTTTCTCCAGAGCGGCCATGGACTGGCCCGGAGTTACCCGGCAGTTCGTTTCGGAGTGCCACTTGCCGGCATGCTCCTGATCCGATACGCCTGAATCCACCAGGATCTTCTTTTTAGCCCCTTCAATATAATAACACAGAAACTTGGCCTTCCAGGGAACGCCCATACCTTTTTTCTCCATGGACATGCTCTGGTCAACAACAGCGTCCCCGAGATCTAACGGATAAATGGTCAGCCCGCTCATTTTTTATCAACCGGCATTTCCCAGGTTCCGATGATGCCGCTTTCTTCCAACGTCCGCATATCGTCATCCATCATCCCCAGCAATTCAGAAAGAACTTCCCTGGTGTGCTGGCCCAAAACCGGGGCCGGCTTCTCAATCCGGCAGGGTGTCCCGGAAAACTTAACCGGAAAACCGGCTGTCAGGAATTTTCCGGCGACCGGGTGTTCAACTTCTAAAACCATATCCTGTCCCCACATGTAAGGGTGTTCAATTAATTCCTTGACAGTGTTGACACGGCCGCACGGGATCCCTTTTTCCTCGAACAGTCTTACCCAGTATAAGCTTGTCTTTGTGATAAAAATATTGCCAAGTATCTCATCCAGGTCATATTTATTCTTGACACGCAGCATGTTCGTTGTAAAACGCGGGTCAGTGATTAAGTCTTCCCTCTCCAGAACGACGCATAACCTGGAAAACAGCTTGTCGTTTCCCGCAGCCATAACGATTACAGAATCAGCAGTTTTATAGGAAGAAAAGGGAGCCAGCGAATGGTGTTTGTTGCCAATCCTCAAGGGGATTTCACCGGTAACTTTATATTGGCTAAGGTAATTCCCCATAAAAGCCACCATACAGTCAAGCATTGCCACATCCACCTGTTGGCCGCCCTGGCCTCTTTCACGGCCAAAAAGGGCCGAGATCACTCCGATAGCCGTATATAGACCTGCGGCAATATCACCAATAGAGATTCCGGCGCGCAACGGCTCTCCCCCCTCAGGCCCCGTCAGGCTCATTACGCCCCCCATCGCCTGTATAATAATATCATAGGCCGCCCTATGCCTGAAAGGGCCTGTGCTTCCAAATCCCGAGAGGGAAGCGTGTATTATATTGGGATTGACTTCAGACATTATGTCGTAACCGATGTGGAGTTTTTCCATAATATCGTTGCGGAAGTTTTCTACTACGACGTCGCTGTGCCTGACCATTTCAAGAAAAACTTCCCTGCCCCGTTCTTTCTTCAAATCAAGGGCGATGCTTTTCTTTTGGTTGTTATGACTCATGAAATAGGCGCTTTCACCATGGACATGAGGCGTAAAGGCACGGCTGTCGTCGCCCTTGCCGGGGATTTCTATCTTAATAACCTCCGCTCCCAGGTTTGCCAGAATGGCTGTGCAATAAGGTCCTGCCAGAATACGAGTTAAGTCAAGTACGCGAACGCCATCCAGTGGTTTGGCCGCCAAACATAATCCCCTCCTCTTTTGTCAATCAGAAGTTTTATTTCTGACTAAACAACTAAATGAATACCATATTTTCATTATGTAGGATAACATAACGATTCACTCCGGTCAAGAATACGGGAAGAAAATCAGATAGCAATAAATTAATAATATTAAATATTTTCTTTCCAAAAACTTTCCATATTTATCTAATTACTACAAAAAAGCGGTATTAATGTTTGAACTTTTAATTATAATAAATATTGACAATACTTTCTGATTTTTATATTATTTAACCACTGACCGGAAGAACTTAAAGAGGTGGATAAGATGAGTAGCCCTGAAAAAGAATGTGTAAAAAGAATTGAGCATGATCTTATCGGTGAAAAGAGAGTACCAAACGATGTTTACTGGGGCGTTCATACTTTACGCGCCCAGGAGAACTTTGCAGTTTCCGGATACAGGCTTCACCCTGAATTGATTCGTTCTCTTTGTCATGTAAAAAAAGCCTGCGCCCAAGTAAACATGAAACTGGGTTATCTGGACAGAAAAATTGGCGAGGCGATAGTGCAGGCCTGTGATGATATTATTAATGGAAACTTGCTTGAACAGTTTCTTGTCGATGTATTTCAGGGCGGCGCCGGAACTTCGACAAACATGAACGCCAACGAAGTTATTGCCAACCGCGCTTTGGAAATACTGGGTGAAGAAAAGGGAAATTACCAGGTTATTCACCCCAACGATCATGTAAACTTACACCAATCAACTAACGATACCATTCCTACAGCAATTAGAATAGCGATGATCGTCCTTTTCCGCAACCTTCCGATAGCTGTTACAGAGTTGATTAACGCGCTTCAGGATAAGAGCAGGGAATTCGAAGGCATCCTGAAAATGGGCAGAACGCAGCACCAGGACGCGGTCCCCTTAACCCTTGGGGACGGGTTTAACGCCTATGCCGCGGTTGTTAAACGGGACAGGGCGAGATTTCTAGAATGCGAGGATGCTTTAAGCAGCGTAAACCTAGGTGGAACAGCCATTGGCACCGGGATAACGGCACCCAAGGGATTTGGTCACATGGCTGTGGAAAGGATCAATAAAAATACCGGCCTCGGGCTTGCACCTGCGGTTAATTTAATCGACGCAACCCAAAACCTTGACGCTTTTGCGGTTGTATCAGGCATGCTGAAGATACATGCCGCAAACCTGTCCAAAATCACCAGCGATCTGATGATGCTCCATTCGGGGCCGCGGGCCGGAATTTCTGAAATAAGGCTGCCGGAAGTCCAGGCCGGCTCGTCAATCATGCCCGGCAAGGTTAACCCGGTTATTGCGGAGATGGTCGAGCAGGTTGCCATGAGGGTTATTGCTAACGATTATGTCGTTTGTGAGGTTATCCGCCGCGGCCGCCTTGAATTGAACGCCTTCCTGCCCCTTCTCTCTCACGGCTTGTTTGAATCAATCTCAATCCTGGAAAAAGCCGATCATTTATTCGCATCGAGATGTATCCGGGGTATTACCGCAAACGAAAAGGCCTGCCAGGAGCATTTGGAAGTGGGCTGGAAAAATTGGGGACTGACTGCCCTTGTTCCTCACCTCGGCTATGCCAGGTGCACTGAACTGGCCACACGGGCAAAGCAAATGGGTACCACCCCAAGAGAAATAATCCTCAGCGAAGGAATTTACACTGAGGATGAACTTGATCAGATACTTTTTGACGAACAAAACTTTAAAAGAATCTAACATCAATAAAAGATATAAAAAAGAGGGGAAGTTGCTTTTTTAAAGCAATGTTCCCCTTCCGTCTAAAACAAGCAGGCCATTTTCATAAACGACTACCGGATTCAGCTCAAGTTCCTTAATTTCTGCGTTATCCTCAACCAGTTTGGATACTTTTAGCAAAGCGTCAACCAGTCTCTCACGGTCAGCCGGAGGCTTTCCCCTGTATCCTTTCAGGAGTATATTCCCTTTTACGGACTCAAGCATATTAAAGGCGTCTTTCCTTGTAATGGGAATTAGCCTGAAGGTTACGTCTTCAAAAATTTCCGTAAAGATCCCCCCCAGACCGAACATGATTACCTTGCCAAAATGATTATCGGTAGTTACGCCGATAATCACTTCCGTTCCGGCGCCGGCCATTGGTTGCACTGTCACGCAAGCTTCCGGCTCCTGATCAGCGACTGCCGCCCTGATTTCGCGAAAAGCCGCCCTGACCGCTTTTTCATCAGGCAGGTTGAGCTTCACCCCGCCGCAATCAGATTTATGGGTATAAGCAATAGAATGAACTTTAAGAACGGACGGGTAGCCTATTTTTGCGGCTAGTTGAACCGCCTGGTCCTCGTCATGCGCTACCTCGCAGGGAGTAACCGCTACTCCATTTAGGGCAAGAATCCGTTTGACCTCATCCTCAAAAAGCAGCTTTCTCCCGTCAGATTTGATTTTATCCAAAATTTCTTTTACCTGCATTTAAAACACCTCCTACGTTTATCCTCTTACCTGATTAGAAATTATTTGTTTGTATTCGTACAGGGCATATACCGCCCGGGCAGCTTCCCTTGCGGTTA
>DIEU01000001.1 GCA_002418775.1 Firmicutes bacterium UBA5766 | reverse complement strand
TGATCACGCTCATGCCGAACACGCCATGGGCGGAAAAGGTCTTGATGTCGGCCTGAATGCCGGCCCCGCCGCTGCTGTCCGACCCCGCAATGGTCAATGCGTTTTTCATGATGTTCAAATTCCTGAATAAGTGCGCAGCTAAACGATGCGCTTGAAGGATCTTTCAATGGATTTGAGATCCCAGCTGATCCATGTGGGCCGTCCATGCGGACAGTGGGCCGGAATCCTGCAGCCGTCCAGCTGCCGGAGCAGCATTCGCGCCTCTTCGTCATTGAGCCGCTGGCCGGACCGGATGGCGCCGTGGCACGCCATGGATGCCAGGAAGCGATCCTGAAGCGCATCAAGATCGGCCGAAACCCCGAGAGCGGAAATGGTTTCTGCCAGTTCGACAATCAGGGGCTGAATTTCTTCCAGACAGAGAAACTGTGGAACGGCCGAGACCACAAAGGTTGTGCCGCCAAAGGCCTCGATTTCAATTCCCCTGAGCCGCAGTTCGGGAATCAGCTTTTCGATTGAAGCAGCCTGGCGGTAACTCAGATCCACGGCTTCGGGAATCAGAAGCTTCTGGGAAGGTCCGATATCCCTGGCCTGCAGTTTTTCAAACAATATCCGTTCATGGGCCGCGTGCTGGTCGATCAGAATCAGTTCGCGCCCGGCTTCGCACAGAATGTAGGCGTCATGAAGCTGACCGATAATGCGAAGATCTTCGAAACGCTTCTTCGGCCACAGCGCGGAGGAAGGCCCATCGGACACGAATGCCGCCGAAGAATCGACCTCAAAAAGTTTCGGCGCGGATTGTGGCGGTTGGCATGCAGGAGCGGCTTCCATCACCGCCGGTCCCGGCCGTGTGGAAACCGCCGGACTTTTCCAGCCGACCCGGTCCCTGGCTTTCAAAACATCGGCAATCGCCTGGGAAACCGACTGATGAACCATCTCCTGAGCTGCAAACCGCACCTCATGCTTGGTGGGATGCACATTGACGTCCACCTGGTCGCAGGGAACGCGGACAAACAATACGGCGGCCGGATACCGCCCCTTGAGCAGCCTTCCGCGAAAACCTTCCAGCAGGGCGTGCCGGACCATGCGGTCATGCACCCGGCGGCCGTTGACGTAAATAAAGATGGCGTCCGGCGTGCTTCGGACGAGCCCCGGCGATGAGATCCACCCTGAAAAGCGGAGCCGTTCATCTTCGAGCTGAACCGAAATCAGCCCATCGCCCAGCGCGTTTCCCAGCACGTCGGCAATACGGTCCTGCGCGGATGCGGACACCCAGTTTTTGATGAGTTTTCCATCGTGGAAAAGCTGAAAATGGACCCCGGGCGAGGCCAGGGAAATGCCGGCAACGGTATCGGCAATATGGGCCATTTCCGTGGCAGTGGTTTTGAGAAATTTTCGACGGGCCGGAACATTGTAAAACAGGTTGCGGACGGCGATCAGGGTGCCCGGCGCCGCGCCGACCTCGGTAACAGACTGAATCCTTCCGCCCTGAATCTCGATCCGGGTTCCGGTTTCCCTGCTTTTGTGCCGGGTGGTCAGGGTAAACCTGGATACGGCGGCAATACTGGGCAGGGCCTCTCCGCGAAACCCAAGGGTTTTTATGGAAAAAAGATCCGCTTCGGTTTGAAGCTTGCTTGTGGCATAGCGCTCGATGCAAAGCAGGGCATCGTCGGGCCGCATGCCCGCTCCGTTGTCGGATATCTCGATCAGGGACCGGCCGCCCTTTTCCACTCCGATGACGATCCTCGAGCTTTCGGCGTCCAGCGCGTTTTCAACCAGTTCCTTTACCACCGAAGCCGGGCGTTCAACGACCTCGCCGGCAGCGATCTTATTGGAAATGATTTCCGGGAGAATTTTAATTGCGGTCACGCCCGGCCCCGTCTTGTGCCCTAGGGTTGTTCCTCGGTGAAAAAACGGATCAGGAATTCTGAATCCTTTGGGCTCAGACCGAACTGAACGCTGGCTTTTTCAATCAGGGCATTGAGGTTTTCACCGGGATTCGCCTCGCGCAGTTCGCTGATCCATTTGATGGCTTTTCTCATGTCCTCGCCTTGCGGTTTTTTCATGTCAACCTCCTAAAGTGTGGGTTTTTTATCGTGAAAATCACTGACTTGTTCAAAATTGTATCCTACTTTAAACAGCGTGTCTTCATCAAAATGCCTGGCCATAAGCTGCAGCCCGATGGGCAGCCCTTTTGAGGAAAAACCGCAGGGGACCGACATGCCGGGAATACCGGCAAGGTTGGCAGGAATGGTAAATATGTCGGAGAGATACATGGTCAGCGGGTCATCGGTGTTTTCTCCGATTTTAAACGCGGGGGTCGGCGCAACCGGCGCCAGAAGCACATGGCAGGTTTCAAAAGCCTTCTTGAAATCTTCCATGATCAGGGTCCGCACCTGGGATGCCTTGCCGTAATAGGCTTCGTAGTAACCGGCCGACAGCGCATAGGTTCCCAGAATAATCCGGCGCTTGACCTCGGCGCCGAAACCCTGGCTCCGGGTTTTCATAAACATATCCACAACATCCTGTACGCCCTCAGACCTGAACCCATATCTTACCCCGTCATAGCGGGCCAAGTTTGAGCTTGCTTCAGCCGGAGCAATCAGGTAGTAAACAGGAAGTGAGGAACCCAGATTGGGCAGGCTCGTCTCCTCTATACTGGCGCCGTTCAATTCAAATATAGCCATGGCTTTTTCGATAACCTGCCTGACCTCCGCATCAATACCTTCACTCATGTATTCACGGGGCACACCTATTTTCAATCCTTTTATATCGTGTACAAGACAGCGCCTGAAATCCGGAACTTCGTACATGGAAGAAGTTGAGTCAAGGGGGTCATGGCCGCAGATGGCGTTAAGCATCAGCGCGCAGTCGGTAACATCTCTGGTGAAGGGCCCGATCTGGTCAAGGGAAGAAGCGAAAGCAATCAAACCATAGCGGGAGACAGCCCCGTAGGTTGGTTTGATCCCCACAACTCCGCAGAAAGCAGCCGGCTGGCGGATAGAACCTCCGGTATCAGAACCGAGTGCGCAAACTGCCTCTCCGGCCGCAACGGCGGCAGCGGAGCCGCCGCTGGAACCACCAGGAACACATCCAAGATCCCAGGGGTTGTGAGTCGCAAAAAAACCGGAATTTTCTGTTGAAGAACCCATGGCGAATTCATCCAGGTTGGTTTTTCCTGTCATTGCGATATGCTGACCGGCGAGCTTTTTAACAACAGTGGCGTCATAAGGAGGTATAAAATTATAGATAATCTTTGAGGCGGCGGTTGTCCGCACCCCTTCGGCGCACATATTATCTTTTATTGCGATCGGGATGCCAGCCAAAGGAGGAATCGGCCGGCCGGCCCCAATCATGTCATCTACATCTTGAGCAGTTTTCATTGCCTGATCGCGGGTCAACGTAAGATAGGCCTTTACGCTGTCTTCAACGGATTCAATTCTATTGAAAACAGCTTTGTTAATCTCCACTGCCGATATTTCTTTTTTTAACAACAAATCATGCAGTTCATGAGCCGTTAAATAATAAAGCGACAAAAAAACACCTCCCTAAACGATCTTTGGTACTCTAAAACAATCCTCGTCCCTGTCCGGACAATTGGCCAGTACTTTTTCCAAAGGCAGGTGCCGGTCAACCTTGTCTTCCCTGAACACGTTGAAGAGGGACAGAACATGAGCCGTAGGCTCAACACCGGTTGTATCCAGTTTCTGCAAAGACTCAAAATGCCCTAAAATATCATTTAATTGCCTTGTGTAAACTTCTTTTTCGTTGTCTGAAAGTTCCAGCCTGGCCAGCAAAGCCACATGTTCAACATCGGATTTTTTAATCAATCATCTCACCTACCCAATTAATTTATAAATATATACAAATTATAACAAAATAAATCCGGTTTAAAACAGCTTTTCAGCAATATTTGACAAATTATGTTTACACACTTAACATTTCTTTGAATTGTTCCTCGTTAAGAACCTTTACGCCAAGCGCAACTGCTTTTTCATATTTCGAACCGGGATTTTCGCCGCAAATCAAAAAGTCTGTAGATCGGCCGACACTGGAAGAAACATTTCCGCCCCTCTCCCGGATGAGTTCCCGCGCTTCCTGCCTCGTATAGCCGCTGAGCGTACCCGTAATAACAAAAGTAAACCCGGCTATAAGCTTGTTCCCTGCCTGCTCTTTCCTTTTTTCAAAAGTATTGACTCCCGCATGAATAAGGTTGTTGATTACATTACGGTTCTGTTCTACTGCGAAAAAGCCCCGGACACTTTCGGCTATCTTGGGGCCTATCTCAGAGATGGCCGTCATTTCTTCTTCTTCTGCAGCCATCAAATTATCCAGGGATCCAAAATAATCAGCTAAAATCCTGGCCGCCTTTTCACCGACGTGCCTTATGCCCAGAGCAAAAATAAGCCTTGCTAAGGAATTTTCTTTGCTCTTATTTATCGCATTCAGCAAATTGCGCGCTGATTTCGGACCCAGACGTTCAAGTCCGATTAAATTTTCGTATTGCAGATCATACAAACCTGAAGGATCATTAATCTGTTTTGCTTCAAGCAGCTGGTCTATGATCGCGGGGCCAAGCCCAGTAATATCCATGGCGTTGCGCGAGGCAAAATGAATTATTCCTTCCCTGCTTTGCGCAGGGCAGGCCATAGATGTACAGCGAACAGCAGCTTCTCCTCCCGCACGGACAGTTTGTGAACCGCAAACAGGACATATTTCAGGCATTCGCCAGACTTCTTCCTGACCTGTACGTTTTTCTTTGATAACTTCTACTACTTCAGGAATAACATCCCCGGCTTTCTGGACGATTACCGTGTCCCCGATACGAATGTCTTTTAAGCTGATCAGGTCCTCATTATGGAGTGTCGCCCTGGTAACCCTTGTCCCGGCCAGCAGCACTTGATCCATGACAGCCGTTGGCGTAAGCACGCCTGTCCGTCCAACATTTACATCAATTCTTTTTACCCTCGTCAGCGCCTGCTCCGGAGGAAACTTATAAGCAATCGCCCAGCGCGGGCTTTTCATGGTTGCTCCCAGGCGTTCCTGCTGATTAAGTGAATTAACCTTGATTACGAGACCGTCTATAACATAGGGAAGGATAAACCTTTTTCCCTTCCACTCCCTGCAGTACGCTACAACATCTGAAATCCCGTCAAATATTTCTATCAGCGGATTGATCCTGAAACCGGCTTCCTTTAAATATTTTAATGCCTGTGTATGGCTCTGTACTGTGATTCCTTCACTGAAGCCGATTCCATAGATGAAAATATTCAAGCTGCGCTGAGCGGCAACCCGGGGATCCAACTGACGCAGTGATCCGGCCGCAGCGTTCCGGGGATTGGCCAAAAGCTGTTCTCCGGCCTCGCTTCTTGCATTATTCAGCCGTGCAAATGTCTCCTTGGCCATATATGCCTCACCCCTGACTTCGAGTCTGGCTGCGTAGCTGCGTAAATGCAGAGGAATGCTTTTAATCGTCTTTAAGTTATTTGTGATATCCTCTCCGATTTCACCATCGCCGCGGGTAGCTCCGAGAACAAAGTTTCCGTCAGCATAACGCAGGGAAACAGCCAATCCGTCTATTTTCGGTTCCACAACATACTCTACTTTTTCTCCGGGCAGCGCTGCACGGACTCTCCGGTCAAAATCATTAAGCTCTTCTTCGCTGAAGGCGTTGGCCAGGCTCAGCATCGGCGACATGTGCGCAATAGTTGCAAATCCTTGTCCAGGCTGTCCTCCCACCCGCTGGGTGGGTGAAAAAGGAGTAATCAGTTCGGGATACAGTTTTTCATACTGTTCCAGTTCTCTGATTAAACGGTCATACTCTTGATCGGAAATTACGGGATCATCAAAGACATAGTACCTGTAATCGTGCTCTTCTATTTCTCTTCTCAGTTCTTCGACCCTTAAGCGGGCTTTCCCGTATTCCGCATCCAAGACTACCACCACCCGTTCAATAATGCAGCTGCTTCACGGATAATCAACGCCGCCGGGACAAAGATAGCCTGAGCAAGTATCGTACCGAGCAGCCTCGTGAAAGCCAGATAAATAGCCATCTGCCTGACGTCTTTTTCCTGCCTCACGCCGCGCATGGCCTGGTCCGTAATAACTGCAGCTGTCGGATCTACAACAGTGGCTGCCAAAACAGCCGCGACACCGTTAATAATACCCGACATCATAGTAGCCGTAGCCCTGAAGTGAGGGATCAGTGCCCCTGCGTACAAAGCGGAAAGCACACCGGTTGTCCAAATTCCTGTGATAATTATATTTGCAATTAAAAAATACCTGGGTATATTTAAAGGTTCCCTTAAAACGTCCCGGAATCTTCCCTGGCTTGTCAATCTGAATTTTCCGGTCATTGAAGAAATTCTCCGCGGCCTTATTATTGCCTCTAAAATCATACGCGGCACTGAACCAATACCTTCTAAAAGAAATATCCACTTTACAAATACTGAAACAAACTTCGGGATCAGCAAACCTCCCAGTATGGTCCCTAAAGTTCCGGAAAGAATTACAAGCCTTACCTTAGAATTCAATAAGCTCAGCTCATGCTGGTAAAAGGGACTGCCAATTAATTGATCCGAGCCAACTCTGGCAATTCCGTTATTTATTGCGTGCTCAACAATCGAGGACATTATAGGCGCCTGAATTAAATTTGCCGTGCTGGCAATAAGGAAGATCACCTGGAACAGCGACAGCGCCGTTGCCAGGCGTTCGGTCCTGACTCCTGACAAACGCACTGAGTAAATTAAAGTGTTTACCATATGTATAACTGTTGTAAGAACAGCAACAATTAAAAACTGCTTCATTAGACCACCATATAAATCTATAACAATATTATTGCCAGAAAATAACTATATATTTTTAGGATAAAACTTTTTCCAGCGGCGCATAAATGACCAGAAGTGTCTTTATGCCCAGATCGGGGAAGGCAACCTTTACTTCTGCAGAATCCCCTTTGCCGCTCAGGTCGACAATTGTACCTATACCCCATTTGCTGTGCCGTACACGTTCGCCGAGATTAAAAACCTGGTCTGTAATTGTTCCCGCCGTGCTGGCGGCGGCTTTTCTTTTTTTGTCAGGACCTCTATAATCAGTCTTTTGCTGACCCGTTTCTAAATTATAGAAATCCTCAGACAGAATCAGATGAGAGGGAATTTCATCAAGGAAACGCGATGGCCTGTTAAAGCGGGTTACACCGTAGAGCATACGCTGCCAGCAACGGGAAAGATACAGCCGCTGTTTGGCCCGAGTTATCCCCACATAACAGAGACGGCGCTCTTCTTCAATTTCGAATTGTTCGTCCAGCGAACGCGAATAAGGGAACACACCCTCTTCCAGGCCAATTAAAAATACGACCGGAAATTCCAGCCCTTTGGCGCTGTGCAATGTCATCAGCGCCACCTGATCACTCGTATCGGTGTACCGGTCAATATCACTGGAGAGAGCCATTTCAGCTAAAAAAGCGGACAGGCTTCCGTGATCGGCATACTTGTCATATTCCGTGGTCACAGACATAAATTCTTTTAAATTATCCTGTCTGGTCTGTGATTCTATCGTATTTTCACTGACAAGTTCCTGCCAGTAGCCGGTCTGCTGCAAAATTTTCTGGGTGATTTCAGTAACACTCATCATTTCTTTTTCCTGGGCAATCTTGTTTAACCCGCCCGCAAGGTTCAGGCAGGACTGGCGGACTTTGCTGGTCAGGCCGGGAATTCTTGCAACCTGTTCCAGAGCTTCCAGAATGGTTATGTCCTGTTCAAGAGCAAAGCTTGCCAGCTTCTGAAAAGAAGCTTCGCCTACCCCTCTTTTAGGAATGTTGATGATCCTGGAAAGGCTTACCGTATCCGCCGGATTGACAAGCAAGCGCAAATAAGCCAGTAAATCCTTGATTTCCTTTCGGTCGTAAAACCTTAAACCGCCTATAATAGTATAGGGAATCATTTCCCACATAAATATTTCCTCTACCACACGGGACATTGCGTGTGTCCGGTATAAAACTGCAAAATCTTTGTAATTTGCGCCTGAATGTTCCCTGATAGCTTTTATCCGGTCAGCTATAAACTGCGCCTCCTGATGTTCATCCGACCCGAGATAAAGCGTTACAAACTCTCCCTGGCCTTCGGCGGTCCATAATTCCTTTTCTTTCCGGGAACTGTTGTTGCTGATTAATTCATTAGCCACATCTAAAATAACCTGTGTTGAACGGTAGTTCTGTTCCAGTTTGATTATTCTGGCGTCATGATAATCTTTCTCAAAATTTAGGATGTTCCGGATATTTGCTCCCCGCCAGCCGTAAATGCTCTGGTCGGGATCACCGACCACAAAAAGATTGCGGTGCGCCGCCGCAAGCAGTTTTACAAGCACATACTGAGCTGTATTAGTATCCTGGTATTCGTCTACCAGGATGTAGCGGAATTTGCTCTGATAATACGCCAGGACGCTGGGGTTTTGTTTAAAAAGGCGCACTGTCTGCATAATCAGGTCATCAAAATCAAGAGCGCAGTTCTTGAGTAAGCGGCTCTGGTAAAATTCATAAATCTCCGCTATCTTTTGCTCGTAAAAATCCTGTGCCTGCTCCTTAAAGTCCTCAGGGCCCGTTAAATTGTTTTTTGCTCTTGAAATAACCGCCCCCACAGCCCTGGGTGAGAACTTCTTATCATCATAATTCAATTCTTTTAAACACTCTTTGAGCAGCGTCTGCCGGTCTGCGTCATCGTAAATAACAAAATCTCCGTTATAACCCAAAAAATAAGCCTGTCTTCTTAAAATCCTGACACATGCGGCATGAAAAGTAAGTATCCAGATATCCTTCGCTGCATCCGGGACGGCGGCTGCCACTCTTTCTTTCATTTCATTGGCTGCTTTATTGGTAAATGTAATCGCCAGTATATTAAAAGGAGATATCTTCATTTCCTTTAAAAGATAAACGATTTTAGTCGTCAGCACCCTGGTTTTTCCGCTACCGGCGCCTGCAAGGACAAGAAGGGGCCCATCTATATATTTAACCGCTTCCGCCTGATTTTTATTTAGCCCATTCAAGACATCCGACATTAACAAACACATCCCGGTTGAAATCTATAACTGCAGGGGATTGTGAAAACAGGAGAAATCACCTTCATGGCAGGCTACTCCCTTCTGATCAACCTTGACCAGCAGCGCGTCGGCATCGCAATCGTAACAGATCTCCCGCACTTTCTGAATATTGCCTGAGGTCGCTCCCTTGTTCCAGTACTCCTGACGGCTGCGGCTCCAGAACCATGTTTCCCCGGAGGACAGAGTCCGGGCCAGAGACTCTTTATTCATATATGCCAGCATCAGTACAATGCCGGTCTTTTCGTCCTGAATAACGGCAGGAATCAGACCGGCAGCGTCATACTTTAATTTATCCAAGTCGAAGGACACTTTTATTCAGCCTCTCATTGATATTTCTTAACCGTCAATCCAGGTAGCTTTCTATATATTTCCTCAAGTAACTCGTCCTGTAAGGTATCAGGGTCCATAAAAGAAAGACCTGCTTTCTAAAAATACCTTTTCTCTTTTTTGAGGATCGGAAACCGCAAGCCTTGCCGCACGCTTCGTAAGATCCTCAAGGCAGGCCAGGCATTCTTTTGCTGCACGCAATTTTTGTTTCACCCCGAAAAAATATTATAGCCTTACCGGCACACCTTTTTCACGCAGATATTCTTTTGCCTGAAGAATTGAATACTCGCCGAAGTGAAAAATAGAAGCCGCCAGCACTGCGTCGGCTTCGCTTTCAACAAGGCCCTGAACAAGGTGCTCCAGCGTACCTACTCCTCCGGACGCAATTACCGGTATTCGGACAGCTCTTGAAATTGCAAGAGTCAGGGGGATGTCGTAACCGTCTTTTGTGCCGTCCCTGTCCATACTTGTCAGCAGGATTTCTCCGGCGCCAAGTTTCTCCGCTTTAACCGCCCAACCAACAGCGTCTATACCCGTCGGATACCGGCCGCCGTGTGTATATACTTCCCATCTTTTTTCGGTACCGATCTGTTTGGCGTCAATAGCCACTACTATACACTGTGTACCGAAGCGTTCGGCGCTTTCAGCAATCAACGGAGGATTTAAAACTGCTGATGTGTTTAACGATACCTTATCGGCGCCAGCAGTTAGAATGTCCCGGATATCATCCATAGAAGAGATACCCCCGCCGACTGTATATGGTATAAAAACTTCACCGGCAGTCCTGTAGACCATATCCAGCATTGTCTTGCGCCCCTGAGCTGACGCTTTGATATCAAGGAAGACCAGTTCATCGGCTCCCTCGTGATCATAGAAAGCGGCCAGTTCGACAGGATCTCCCGCATCGCGCAAATTTAGAAAATTTGTTCCCTTGACAACTCTTCCTTCAGCTACGTCAAGGCAGGGTATGATACGTTTGGTTAACATAACTTTGCTTCACCTTTTTTCTATTAAAGACAGGGCATCTTTTAAGTTAATACTGCCCGTATATAACGCCTTCCCGGTAATAACCGCTTCGACACCTGCATTTTCCAGGCTTGACACGGCTATTAAATCGTCCATATCTGAGATCCCGCCGGCGGCAATAACCTTAAGACCGGTAACCCTGGCAACTCTTTCAGTAGCAGCCAGGTTAGGCCCTTTTAAAGTTCCGTCCCGTTTTATATCCGTAAAAACCAAAAGGTTTATGCCTCTCGCCTTCATCTGGATGGCCAATTCAAGGGCGTCTTTTTCAGAGGTCACACCCCATCCCTCAATGGCCACTTTGCCATCTCTCGCATCAATTCCTACGGCAATGGCTTCACCATATTTTTCGGCTGCCTGAGCGACCAGTTCAGGATTGACAATTGCCGCAGTACCCAGGATAACACGCTTTGCGCCAATTTCTAGCAGTTCTTCAATAGTTGACATTTCCCTTATACCGCCGCCTACTTCGACGGGAATTTTCAGTGTCGCTATAATTTCCCTGATGATTTCAAGGTTTTTCAGTCCTCCTGTAAAAGCACCGTCAAGATCCACAACGTGCAGCCAGCTCGCGCCCTGCGATTCCCACAGCCGGGCCATAGCTACCGGGTCGTCTGAATAAACAGTTTCCCTGTCCACACGTCCCTCAACAAGCCTTACACACTTTCCCTCACGCAAATCAACAGCGGGAATTACGATCATTTTTTGCCACCAACCCCCCGAAATTTTTAAGAATCCTTAGTCCCAGCGTACTGCTTTTTTCAGGATGGAACTGGATTCCAAAAATATTATCTTTTTGTACCATTGACGCGAAATTGAGTCCGTACTCTGTAATACCTACTATCTGATCCGGAGTTTCAGCATCGACAAAATATGAATGAACAAAGTAAAAATGTGAACCGTTCAATATCCCCTCCATTAAGGGGGTTTCTTTTTTGAAAAAAACCTTATTCCAGCCCATGTGTGGGACTTTCACCGTATCAGGCAGCTTTTTGACCCTGCCGGGGAAGATTCCCATTCCGTCAGTCAATCCAAACTCTTCGCTGACCTCAAAAAGCAGTTGAAGCCCCAGGCAAATCCCCAAAAAGGGCTTTCCGGCGTTTATTTCAGACTTTATTGCTTCAAACAGGCCTGTCTGTTTTAAATTTTCCATCGCCCTGGCGAACGCCCCGACACCGGGCAAAACTATCCCGGACGATCTGGACAGTGACGAAGCGTCAGAGACTATTGAAGCTTCCCACCCCGCCTTCTCAAATCCCTTTTGTACGCTCCGCAAGTTTCCCATCCCGTAATCTACAATCGCAATCATAATAAAAACCTCTAAACTTTTCTCTTAAATAAACTCCTATTCGATTATGCCTTTTGTGGAAGGAATATCTTTTATGCGCTCATCAAAGGAAACAGCGCCTCGTAAAGCGCGGCCTAAAGACTTGAAAACCGCTTCGCAAATATGGTGGGAATTTGATCCTGAAAATTTTCTGATATGCAGGGTCAGGCCTGCGTTTACGGCCAGAGCTCTTAAGAACTCCTCAACCAGTTCGGTATCAAAATCACCTATGCGTTGTGAGGGGAAATTTACTTCGAAGACCAGAAAACCCCTTCCGCTGATGTCTATTGCCGTTATTACAAGGGCTTCATCCATGGGAACAATCGCCTGGCCGAAACGGGCAATTCCTGCTTTATCGCCAAGAGCGTCCTTAATAGCCTGGCCCAGGCAGATGCCGATGTCCTCAATAGTATGGTGGGCATCAACAAACAGGTCGCCTTTGCCTGTCAGCTCTAGATCGAAGCAGGCATGCCTGGTCCATAAGCGCAGCATATGTTCAAAAAAGCCGACCCCGGTATGGACGGAACATACTCCCTTCCCGTCAAGATTGATTAAGACTTTTATATCGGTCTCATTTGTTTTCCGGCTGATTCCGGCAGTTCTTTCTTTTGCCATACAGATCCCCCCGCTTTTACAACTGTCCTTTTACTAACCGTCCCCGTTTAAAACAGCCTGTAAACTATCTAAAAACAATTTATTCTCATTATCCCTGCCTACAGTAACCCGCAGGCAGTCTTCTATGCCAGGCGCATGGACATTTCGGATCAGGACGCCCTTTTTTAAAAGGCCCTCAAAAACTTCTCTGCCCTTTAATTGTGTGCGGAAGAGTATGAAATTAGCCTCGCTGGGGAATACGGTTACATTCTTAATCACCGACATTTCCTCAATCAGATTGTCCCGCATCGCTAAAATTTTATCAACCATTAATTTAAACTCGCCGTAATTGGATAAAACCGTCCTGGCAGCCAGCTGTGAAAAGATATTCAGATTAAAAGGCTGTTTTACCCTGTGTATTTCTTTAACAACCTCGGGATTGCCCAGGAGGTAGCCGACCCTAAGTCCCGCCAGTCCAAAAGCTTTGGAAAACGTGCGCAGGATAACAAGGTTCGGATATCTGTTGAGTAACTTAAGGCAGCTTTCGCCGCCAAACTCTATATAAGCCTCATCAATTATAATCAGTGCCCCGCTTTGTTCTAAAAGAAACTGGACATCCCTAACCGAAGTACTGTTGGCTGTAGGGTTATTCGGTGAACAAACAATCACCGCACGCGCCTGATAGCTTTTACAAGCCTCGACGACGGCGGAAACATCCACTTCGAATTTGGAGCCCCTGGACACTTCGACGGGTTTAGCTCCGGCGATAAGGCTGTGAATACGGTACATCGAAAATGTCGGGGCTGGTATAATTATATGTCCCCCGTTTCCAAAGACAAGCAAAATATTCAAGATAAGCTCATCTGAACCGTTGCCGGCCATGATTCCTTCTTTTGGCACACCCGTATATTCCGATAAAGCAGCGATAAGCTCTGCAGACATCGGGTCCGGGTACCGCGTGAACGATTTTAAACGTTCACATGTCTCTTTTATTGTATCTTCCGGGAATTCAAAAGGGTTTTCATTGGCGTCAAGCTTGATAACACCATCGCCCACCCTTGGCGCCTCGTAGGGTACGATCTCATTTAAATCCCGGCGTAAAATCTCTTGAAGATTAAAACTCATTCAAGAACCCCCAAGCCTTTTTTCAATTGTCTTTGCGTGTGCGTCAAGTCCTTCCACCCGGGCTATTCTGCTTATATGCTCCCCGGCTTCTGCCAGAGCATCCCTGGAAAAACTGATTACACTTGACTTTTTTAAAAATGCATCGACACTCAATGGAGAGAAAAACCGCGCCGTACCGCCGGTCGGCAGTATATGATTGGGACCGGCAAGGTAATCACCAACTGACTCAGGCGCATAGGGACCAAGAAAAACAGCTCCTGCGTTCTGTACGTATGTTAACCAGTGGAAAGGATTATCTACAACGAGTTCGAGATGCTCCGGGGCAAAACTGTTGGCGAGTTCCATTGCTTTCTCCAGATTGCCTGTGATTACTATGGCGCCCTGTTCCGCAAGAGAACGTGAAGCAATATCTTTCCTGGACAAAGAAGGAAGCTGACGTTCAATCTCCTCCCGGACAAGATTGGCCAGCGCTTCACCAGGTGTAAACAAAAGAGCTGTTGCTAAAGGATCGTGTTCAGCCTGGGCAAGCAGATCAGCGGCAATATAACACGGGTCAGCCGAATCGTCAGCCACGACGACTACTTCGCTTGGCCCGGCCAGCATATCAATATCCACCCTGCCGTAGACCTGCTGCTTGGCCAGTGTCACATAGATATTGCCCGGTCCGGTGATCTTGTCCACAGGTTTAACGCTTTCCGTTCCGTAAGCCAGCGCCGCAATAGCCTGCGCGCCCCCTATTTTATAAATCTCAGTCACTCCCGCCTCGATAGCCGCTATGATGGTATTTTTATTGATCCCGCCGTCTTCGGAAGGGGGGGTAACCATGACTACTTCCTTAACGCCGGCCACCCGGGCGGGAACAGCGTTCATCAACACGGAGGACGGATAAGCCGCTGTGCCCCCTGGAACATAGATTCCGACACGGGCTAAAGGCCTTACCAGCTGACCGAGGAAAATTCCCTGTTTACCGGCGTCAAACCAGGAATTTGGCAGCTGCTTTTTGTGAAAGCATTCTATCCTGTCCATAGCAAAACGCAGAGATTCCAAAAAGCCTGCATCGGCCTGCCTGTATGCCTCTTTGCGTTCACTGTCTGTCACCTTTAATTGTCCCGGCTGTAATTTTACTCCGTCAAATGCCTCAGTATAGTCGCATAAAGCCTTGTCGCCCTGTTCCCGAACGTTTTCCAAAATGTCTTTTACCTGATCCCCGACTCCAGCCGGAGAAGAAAACTGCCTGCTGAAAAAACGGGACTTCTCAAATTCCTGAAAACGAATAATTTTTATCGGCATTCGGCATGAAATCTCCAAATCTTTTTTACTTAAAACACTGTCATCATCTATTCAAAGCTTTATGACCGATATCTTTCCGGTAGTGCATATCCTTAAACCTAATCCGGTTTACACCATCGTATGCTTTCGTAATTGCTTCCTGAATATCAGACGCAAAAGTTGTAACCCCTAAAACCCTGCCGCCGGAAGTAACAAGCTGACCGTCTTTTATTTTAGTGCCGGCATGGAACACCTGAAGATCATCCGGCAACCCCTCAAGACCCTCAATTGGATACCCTGTTGAATAATGACCGGGATATCCCCCTGAAGCCAAAACAACACATACAGACGAACCCTTCTTCCAGCTGACTTTTTGTGAAGCAAGCTTGCCTGTCACAACAGATTCGCAGATATCAATCAGGTCTGTTTCTAAAAGCATCAATAAAGGCTGTGCTTCCGGGTCCCCAAAACGCACATTGAACTCCAGTGTTTTGATCCCCTGACGGGTGATCATCAATCCTGCATAAAGCACTCCCTGATAGGGACAGCCCTCCCGGGCAAGAGCGCTGACCATTGGTTTTAAAACACCTTCCAGAGCTGATTGTGAGATTTCGTGGGTACAGATCGGCGCAGGAGCATAAGCGCCCATTCCTCCCGTGTTGGGCCCGAAATCGGCGTCAAAAACCTGCTTATGATCCTGAGCGGACACCATTGGCACAACAGTTTCTCCGTCCGTAAAGGCCATCACGCTAACTTCCTCGCCTTCCAGGCGCTCTTCAACGACTACTCTTTCCCCGGCAGAACCAAAAACGTTTTTTACCATTATGTCTTCAACTGCCGCCAGAGCTTGTTCAACTGTCGCGCATACTATAACACCTTTGCCGGCTGCAAGACCATCGGCCTTTACAACGCATGGCGCGCCGTTCTTTCTTATGTAATCCGCGGCTGATCCGGGATTGCTGAAAACAGCAAAGCTTGCCGTAGGAATATTATATTTATCCATGAGGGTTTTTGACCACACTTTGCTTCCTTCTATTGCAGCCGCCCGGGCCGTTGGGCCAAAAACATTAAGACCGGCCTCTTTAAAGGAATCTACAATGCCGTCAGTCAATGGGGCTTCCGGACCCACGAGGGTCATCTCTATTTTTTCCCGGCGCGCAAAATCCAAAAGACGGGGAATATTATCAATGCTGATATCAACGCATTCAGCCTGGGCTGCTATGCCGGCATTTCCGGGAGCGCAAAAGACCTTGCTGACCCGTGGACTCTGCCGGATTTTCCAGACCAGCGCATGTTCCCTCCCGCCTGAACCGATAACTAATACCTTCACCTGTTCACCTCCTGGTGTACATCTAGTGCTTAAAGTGCCTCAATCCTGTAAAGACCATGGCTATACCGTGCTCGTCACAGGCGGCAATGGATTCTTCATCCCGCATGGACCCGCCGGGCTGAATTATGGCAACTATTCCCGCTTTTGCAGCCTCATCCACTGTATCACGGAAGGGAAAAAAGGCGTCCGAACCCATCACAGCGCCGCGGGAGCGCTCTCCTGCCTGGTCCAGGGCAATGCGTGCCGAACCTACACGGTTCATCTGACCGGCGCCGACGCCAATCAACTGGCGGTCCCTGGTCACAACAATGGCGTTCGACTTGACGTGTTTAACAACTGTCATGGCAAAAAGCAGTTCCGCCAACTGATCACTGGTCGGCTGTTTTTTGGTGACTACTTTTATCTGATCGGTTTTTACTGTTTCCATGTCAATTTCCTGCAGTAAAAATCCGCCTCTGACTTTACGCAGATCCAGGTTGTCGGCCGGTTTTTCTGATAAAGGACCTGTTTTAAGCAAGCGCAGGTTTTGTTTCGCAGAAAGAACTTCAAGAGCTTCAGGGGTAAAATCAGGCGCTATAATCGCTTCTAAAAAGATTTTGGCCATCTCCCTGGCAGTTTCAGCATCAACATTCCGGTTAAAAGCGACTATCCCGCCAAATGCCGATGTGGGATCTCCCTCAAAGGCCCTCAGGTAAGCGTCGACCAGCTTATCCGCGTTTGAAGCGCCACAGGGGCTGTTGTGCTTGACGATTACCGCCGATGGGCTGGAGAATTCACTGACCAATCCCAGGGCGGAGTTTAAATCAAGTATATTGTTAAAAGACAGTTCCTTTCCTGAAAGCTGCTGCGCATTCCCGACCGAAGGATCCTTCGCTCCTGGCTGACGGTAAAAAGCGGCCTTCTGGTGCGGGTTTTCTCCGTACCGCAGGGACTGCGCCAGTTCCGCCGAAAGAATGAGCGTGGAAGGAAATAAAGAACTCTTGCCGGCAATCTCACGCAGGTAACCAGCTATTGCCGAATCGTAAGCAGCTGTATGGCTGAATGCTTCAAGGGCTAAAAGCAACCTGAATTTTTCATCTACCTTGTCTTTCTGCAGGGCGTCAAGCAGGCCGGGATACCGGTCAGGGTCCACAACCACCAGTACGTTGTTATAATTCTTGGCCGCCGCCCTGATCATTGTCGGTCCGCCGATATCTATATTTTCAATGGCTTCTTCCAGGGTAACCCCCGGCTTGGCGATAGTTTCCCTGAACGGGTACAAGTTAACCACAACCAGGTCAATCGTGCCGATCCCGTGTTCGTTCAACTGGCTGACATGTTCGGGTGACCTTAAAGCCAGTATTCCGGCATGTATATTGGGGTGCAGTGTTTTAACGCGTCCGTCAAGAATTTCGGGAAAACCAGTAACGTCTGCAATATATGTAACCGGGATACCAGCTTCTTTTAAAAATTTGTAGGTCCCGCCGGTTGAAATTATCTCAACCCCCATCTCATTCAAAGGCCCTGCAAGTTCCTTAAGCCCTGCTTTGTCGGATACACTAATTAAAGCACGTTTGATCATTTTAGCCCTCCTGTTATTTATAATAATCCTTACTACCCACTATTTTCAGATTCTAGCCAAGCAAAACTTTTCTGCCTTCTATTTTCAGTTTTCCCCCGGCAAAAAGGCCGATTGCCTCAGGATAAATACGGTGCTCTTCAGCAAGTATGCGCTGGGCCAATGTTTCCGGCGTATCATTTTGCTGAACAGGCACTACCGCCTGTAAAATAATCGGGCCACTATCAATCCCTTCATCTATGAAATGGACAGTGCAGCCGCTGAAACGCACCCCATACTCAAAAGCCCGCCTTTGCGCATCCAGACCTGGAAATGACGGCAATAACGCCGGGTGAATGTTTATTATCCTGTCCGGAAAAGCGTCTAAAAGAGTACTGCCCACAATGCGCATGTAACCGGCCAGGCAAACAAGTTCAACATGATGGTTTTTCAAGATGCCCGCGACAACCTGCTCGTATTCCTTCTTGCCGCTAAATCCATGATAATCTACATGTACGGCGTCTATTCCTTTTGAGCGTGCCCGTTCTAAAGCCAGCGCATCGCCAACATCGCTAACCACAACAACTACCTGCGCCGGTATTCTTCCCTCATCGCAGGCATTCATAATTGCCTGCAAATTCGACCCTCGTCCTGAAACCAAAACACCGATCTTTAAAACCATTTTCAATCACTTCCTGTAATTCCTGTAAATAGATCAATTAAGGGTTCAAAATTGTATATTCTATGCCTTTTTCCCCTTTAACAACCTGGCCAATCAAATAAGCCTTTTCATCTGCTTTTTTCAAAAAGTCCAGGCAATCCCCGGCTTGTGTCGCAGGAAGGATTAAAACCATCCCCAGGCCCATATTAAAGGTTCTGAACATTTCTTTGCCTTCAACCTGTCCAATTTGCTGAATCAATGAAAAAACGGGAGCCACAGGCCACACTGTGGGGTCTATAACGACAGCCATTCCCGAAGGCAACAGCCGCGGGATATTTTCTGTCAGACCGCCCCCTGTGATATGGGCAACCCCAAGAAGATCAAAATTGTTATTCAATTTTTTTAACAGATTTACATAAATCCGGGTCGGCTTCAGCATTTCCTCGCCCAAAGAACGCCTGAGTTCGGGAATAAAGTCATCCATCCTGTAACCGGCTGCTTCAAGCAGGACGCGCCGGGCAAGAGAATAGCCGTTGCTGTGCAGTCCCGATGAAGAAAGTCCGATCAGGCAATCACCCGGTTGTATCCTGGAACCGTCAATAATCCGTTCCTTTTCTACAACCCCCACTGCAAAACCAGCCAGGTCATATTCATCCTGGCCGTAAAAACCCGGCATTTCAGCAGTTTCACCGCCGATCAGGGCACAACCCGCCTGCCGGCAGCCATCCGCTATTCCGGAAACGATTGCAGCCGCTTTTTCCGGAACAAGCCTGCCCGTCGCAAGGTAATCAAGGAAAAACAAAGGCTCCGCGCCGGAGGTGGCAATATCGTTAACGCACATGGCAACAAGATCAATGCCTACAGTATCATGCTTTTGCATCAGTATGGCAACTTTTAGCTTCGTACCCACGCCATCGGTTCCGGATACAAGAACAGGTTGTTTGTACTTGTCTTTATCAAGTGAAAAAAGGCCGCTGAAACCACCCAAATTCCCAATTACTTCCGGCCTCCATGTAGTCCGGGCAACCTGCCGCATCAGTTCAACTGCTTTATTGCCGGATTCAATGTCTACACCGGCGTCCGAATAGGTCAAACCGTTTTTTTCTTCCATTTGCTCACCTCTATAGGTTCCTGTTTCCTGCTGTTTTCTTCTTTTCCAAATCGTTTTTACCGGGACGCATGGAATTAAAATCCCCGACAGGATAATTACCTGAATAACAGGCTGTGCAAAAATCGGCGCTGCGGTCGCCAAATACTTTTAAAAGACCTTCCATGCTGAGATAATGCAGCCCGTCCGCCCCAATCATCCGCCTGATTTCTTCCACAGGTTTGTGGGCGGCGATTAACTCATTATCATCAGATATATCAATACCATAGTAACAAGGATGAGTTACCGGCGGCGAACTTAAACACAAGTGCACTTCCCCGACTCCACAGTCACGTAAAAGCTCGATCATTCTGCCGCTCGTAGTCCCGCGCACAAGCGAGTCGTCCACCATAACAACACTTCTTTTCCCTGACAATATCCTTTTGACAGGATTTATTTTCAAACGCACGCTTAAATCCCGGACATCCTGTTTGGGCTGAATAAATGTCCTGCCGATATAACGGTTTTTCATTAAACCTTCTTCAAATTGGACACCAAGGCTTTCGGCATAGCCGCGAGCTGCGGCGTTTCCCGAATCCGGAACCGGAATCACCAGATCGGTTTTTACCGGGTACTCAAGCGCAAGCTGGCGGCCCATCTCACGGCGGACCTGATTAACGTGAAAACCGTCTAAGCAGCTGTCGGGACGCGCGAAATATATATACTCAAAAATACAGTGCGCGCAGCGTCCCAAATTCTGTCCCCGGATGGAAGTAAGCCCCCTGTGATCAATAATCACTATCTCACCGGGCAGGACATCCCTGATCATCTTTGCGCCCACGGTATCCAAAGCACAGGATTCCGAAGCCACGACGAATCCGTGATTATTAAGCGCTCCCAGGCATAGCGGATGGAAACCGAAAGGATCGCGGACGGCGAAAAGCTGGTTCTCGGTCAGAATAACCAGCGAATAGGCGCCCTCCAGCGATACCATACATTTAATAATGGCGTTGACAAGGCTGGTCTGGTAATAACGGGCAATCATGTTGACAATAATTTCAGTATCCGTAGTAGACTGGAAGACCGCTCCTGAAGAAGCGAGCCGTTCCCGCAGAGCAACCGCATTGGTCAGGTTTCCGTTATGCCCCAGGCCAATCATCCCACCCGCGTAACGAAAAACGAGCGGTTGGGCGTTTATCGGCTGGCTTGCGCCTGTTGTAGAGTAACGTACATGCCCGATGGCCAGGTCGCCCCGCAAACTGTCCAGTTCCCTTTCACCAAGCACCTCGGGCACAAGACCCATCCCTTTGTGCAGGATTATCTCCTCTCCATTCGCCACTGCAATCCCTGCGCTTTCCTGCCCCCGATGCTGCAGGGCATACAGCCCGTAGAAAGCGAGTCTGCTCACATCCAATCCCGGAGCATAGACGCCGATAACGCCGCACTCCTCGTGAAGCTTTCCGGAATCCGGGATCAACAACTGCCTCATATTGTCGTTACTCTCCCTTATAACCCAAATCTGCCGTATATATGATCAATATTTTTAAGATAAACATGGTAATCGAAAAGGGTTTCAATTTCTCCCCAGTTTAATAAACCGGTTACCTCCGAATCGGCCTTCAAGAGGGTTTTAAAATCTCTTCCTTCATTCCACGATTTCATAGCGTTGCGCTGAACAATAGAATAGGCCTGCTCGCGGCTGATCCCTTTTTCAATCAGAGCGATCAGAACCCTTTGAGAAAAAACAAGGCCGTGGCTGACCTGCATGTTCGCAAACATCTTTTCTGGATAAACAAGCAGATTTTTGATCATCTCTGTGCATTTGAAAATTATATAGTCGAGCGCAATAGTACTGTCGGGAATAATAACACGCTCTACTGAAGAATGCGATATGTCCCGTTCATGCCACAGGGCTACGTTTTCCATGGCGGCAACGGCGTTTCCGCGCAGCAGCCGGGAAAGACCGCTGATCCGCTCGGCTATAACCGGGTTTCTCTTGTGAGGCATGGCCGATGAACCCTTTTGACCCTCGGCGAAAAATTCCTCCGCTTCGCGAACCTCTGTGCGCTGCAGATGCCTTATTTCCATGGCAAACTTGTCCAATGAAGTACCGACAATAGCAAGTGTAGTCAAATACTCGGCATGACGATCCCTTTGCAGTACCTGAGTGGAAACAAGCGCCGGCTGAAGACCCAAACGATCGCAAACATAAGATTCCACAAAGGGATCGATAGTTGCATATGTGCCGACCACTCCGGCAAGCCGCCCGACACTGATTGTCTCAATTGCTCTTTTTACCCGCTCTATGTTTCGTTCAGTTTCTGCCAGCCAGAGCAGCATCTTCAAGCCAAAAGTAATCGGTTCGGCATGCACGCCGTGCGTACGGCCCATCATCAGCGTATACCTGTGCTTTATGGCCTGTTCCTTTATGGCTTCCCGCAGTTCTTTTAAACGGTCAAGGATTTTTTTCCCGGCTTTTTTCATCAATACCGACAGGGCGGTATCGACAACATCATACGAAGTCAGCCCCAGATGGATGTACTTCGACGCTTCGCCGACATATTCTCCGACACAGGTAAGAAAAGCGATTACATCATGGTTGACCACCGCTTCTATTTCATCGATTCTTTTAATATCAAAGTTGGCTTTTTCCTTTATCTCAAGCAGCGCTTCCGGCGGGACCAATCCTAATTGGACCATTGCCTCGCAGGCGGTAATCTCCACATCCAGCCAAATTTTAAATTTATTTTCAGGCGACCAGATAGCCTTCATTTCGGGCAGGGTATAGCGTTCGATCACTTTATACTTCAATCCCTTCACAAAAGATAATTCTAATGAGTGGGCTTTTCTTCCAGGCGCGCAGCCATAGCCTCTTTGTACTGCCTAATCTTTTCCCTCATCGGAAGGTCAGAAACACCAATGATCTGGCCTGCCAGAAGGGCGGCGTTCTTTGCGCCATTTATAGCAACAGTAGCCACAGGCACACCTGAGGGCATCTGAACGATTGAAAAAAGGGCGTCAAGTCCGTTTAAAGACCCGGAACTTATTGGAAGGCCGATAACCGGCAACGGAGTGTAGGCGGCTATTACACCCGGCAAATGAGCCGCTCCGCCGGCGGCGGCAATAATCACCGCTAAACCGCGTTCCGCAGCCGAACTTGCATATTTGACAGTTTTACGCGGCGCGCGGTGCGCTGATGAGATTACAAGTTCATAAGTAATACCCAAATAATCAAGGATTTCGCAGCCTTCCTTTACCACGGGAAGATCAGATTCACTGCCGACGACAATTCCAACAAGCGGTTCCGGCATCTTTATTCACCTTTTTCTTAATCAGTTATTTTCATTTACTCCCATTCAATAGTAGCCGGTGGTTTTGAAGTAATATCGTAGACCACCCTGTTGATGCCGGCAATTTCGTTAACTATGCGGGAAGAGATCTTTTCCAGTACATGATTGGGAATTCTTGCCCAGTCCGCAGTCATTGCGTCATGACTGGTCACAGCCCTGACCACGGCAGTATTGGCATAGGTCCGCTCATCACCCATTACGCCGACGCTTCGCATATCCGTGAGCACTGCGAAATACTGCCAGATTTCACGGTCTAAGCCCGCCTGCTGAATCTCGGAGGTAACTATTGCATCCGCTTCGCGCAGCAGTTCCAGTTTGTCCGGAGTAACTTCACCGATAATGCGTATCGCCAGGCCGGGCCCTGGAAAAGGCTGACGCCAGACCACTTCCTGCGGCAGCCCCAGTTCCTCTCCGACAACCCTCACCTCGTCCTTAAAAAGCCAGCGCAGCGGTTCAATAATTTTAAGACGCATGTCTGACGGCAGACCGCCGACATTATGGTGGCTTTTAATAACGGCGGCCGTGGCAGTGCCGCTTTCGACAACATCAGGGTATAAGGTACCCTGAATAAGGAAATCAACCTTACCCAGTTTGGCTGCTTCTTCTTCAAACACCCTGATGAACTCTTCTCCGATAATTTTCCGCTTTCTCTCGGGATCGGAAACTCCCTTTAAACGGTTAAGAAAACGTTCCGAAGCGTCAACATGAATCACATTAAGCTTAAATTTTTCCTTGAAAGTGCTCAAAACTTGCCTGGCTTCATTTTTTCTCAACAGGCCGTGATCGACAAACACACAGGTCAACCTCTCGCCAATCACGCGATTGACAAGCACAGCCGCCACGGAAGAATCGACCCCTCCGCTTAAAGCGCAGATAACCCGGCCTTCTCCAGCCCGGCTGCTGATTTCTTCCGCAGAAAGACGCAGAAACGAACCCGTTGTCCATAGCCCCTTGCACCCGCAGATTTGAAAAAGAAAATTGCGCAGAATGTCTTGGCCTTTTGGTGTATGAATTACCTCGGGATGAAACTGAACCCCGTAAATTTCTCTTTCGGAGTCACTTGCTGCCGCCACCGGCGCCTGGGATGTCCTGCCTGTAATTACGAAACCGGGCGGCGGCGTTTCCACCCTGTCACCGTGGCTCATCCAGCACTGTTCCTGCGCTTCAAGGCCGTTAAAAAGCTTATCTTTAACCGATATTTCTAGAATAGCCTTGCCAAACTCCTTTTGTTTGGCAGGGGAGACTGTCCCCCCCAACTGCAAGACCATCAACTGCAGACCGTAGCAAATACCCAAAATTGGTATGCCCAGACTGTAAATAGCCGGATCACAGGCAGGTGCGTCAGGCTGATAAACGCTTGCCGGCCCCCCCGAAAAGACTATTCCCCGCGGCTTTTTTTCTTTGATTAATTCTATTGAAGTATTATAGGGAAGCATTTCGCAGAAGACGCTGCACTCTCTGATCCGCCGGGCAATCAGGTGGCTGTATTGCCCGCCGAAGTCTAAAACGATAATCATTTCTTCTTCTAAGGTCCGCATATTTCCTCCCTTTAAATACCCGGCTGCAAAATAAAACGCCGGGTCAGCAGCGTCCCAGCACAAAAATGTCTTTTAAACAGCGGTAGTTATCCTGATAATCAAGCCCATACCCGACAATATACTCATCAGGTACGGTAAACCCGACGTAATCCGCTTTTACATCCACCTTGCGCCTGCCCGGCTTGTCCAACAGGGCGCAGGTTTTAAGACTTGCCGGATTTCGCCCGGCCAGGTTGTCCGTCAGCAAATCAATTGTCAAGCCCGTATCGATAATATCCTCGACAAGTAAAACATGCCTGTCTTTCAGTTCTATTCCCAGATCTTTCAAGACGACTACTTTTCCAGAAGACTCCAGCGATTCTCCGTAACTGGATACTGTGATAAAATCCAGACGGACCGGGATTGTCAGGCAGCGGGCAAGATCGGCCAAAAAAATAAAAGCTCCTTTAAGGACTCCTACCATCAACAATTCGTTACCGAAATAATCCCTGGAGATTTCTTCCCCGAGTTTGCGTACCCGATCCTGTATTTCCCGTTCGCCAAGCAAAACCCGGCCTAAAAACAATCTTTTTCACTCCAGATAGAGCAACCAAAACCTACTTTTTCCTCTACAGAAAATACAATTAATTATAACAGGATAATTATCCACTTTCAATAATAACGTCTTATCCTTTAAATTCACAAATCTACCTGTCATACCGCATGGAAACAACCATAAAAAGTTTTATTAATGAATAAAATATTTCAACATAAAATATTTCAACCATCTTAGAGAAAAAGGGGGAGGAACCACTTCACGGTCTACTCATATTGCATAATGGATTGCAGGAAGGATTTATCAGTGTTCATGCCGGACTGTTTGCAATGAATGTTGCCAGTGCAACTGCTGCAAAAATCGTTAAAACAGCATTAATTAATTTTCTTCTCAAAACTTTGACTGATTTCATTTGATTGCTTTTAAATAGATGTGCAGCCTGCGAAACGCTCTTCATCACTATATTGGCTGGCTAAGGCATAGAACCGGCCATCTTTGTTTTTCATCAACGATTGATAATTTCCCTTCTCCACGATTTGCCCCTGCTCAAGCACAAGAATCTGGTCAGCATTCCTAATCGTTGATATACGATGAGCGACAATTACGATTGTCATTTTACCCTGCAGGTTTTCAATAGCTTGCTGGATACGTGTTTCGTTTTCAGAATCCAAGGAACTCGTGGCTTCATCCAAAATAAGAACCGACGGCTTTCTTAAAAGCGCCCTCGCCAGAACAACACGCTGCCGCTCGCCACCGGATAAACGCACTCCCCTATCGCCCACAACTGTATCCAGACCATTCGGGAGACTGCCGATAAAGGAATCGATAGCAGCTAACCGCAAGGATTCCCACATATCATCCTCTGCAGCATCCGGACAAGCCCATAACAGGTTATCCCTGATGCTGGCGTTAAATAAAAGCGCGTCCTGCGGTACGTAACCTATAGAATTTCTCCACGGACGCAAATTATCCAGCAATTGTTCACCGTCTATTAAAATATCTCCCTCTTTTGGTGTTAACAATCCAATTAATAAATCTACCAAAGTGCTTTTACCTGCACCGGAAACGCCAACAAAAGCGGTAGTTGTGCCGACAGGAAGTTCAAAATTAACTTCTTTAACAGCATAACTTGCACGATCGGAGTCATAGAAAAACGAAACATTGCGGAATTCGACTCCGTACTTTAACTCCATCCTTCTCATGATTCCTTCTTCCGGCATGTTCTCACGGGCGGCAAGGCATTGATTTTCCAATTCTTTTGCAGCACGAAAAGCGGGAAGATTCATATTAATATTCTGTAAACCCGTTTGAAAGGAAGCAAGCCTGGGCCAGAGACGTGCCGAAATAACGGCAATTATTATGAGTACCTGGGGATTTGGCCTGAATATCTCAATTGCGCTGAACAAGAACAAGCTTATAAAGACAGCCGCGCCAACTTTATACGCCATGGCTGTCCTGGTCTGAATTGCGTTAAATCTGACCAGATTCTCCTTCATCATATTACGCGCCTTGACAAAATTGCGTATCTGAGCAGCCTCAACACCATAGCTCTTAATTTCTTTTATACCGTTTAAATGCTCCGTAAGATCAAAAAGCAAATCACGGTTTAAATCCGAAACATGTTGTCCCATCCTGCGGGACTCTTTAGTAAATGTTTGTAAAGACATGAATAAAATAAAAGCTCCGGCCAGTACTAAACAAGTCAGTGCAGGAGCTATTATAAAAGCAAAAATAATTTGTATTAAAGTGATCAGTGAGTTAGTTATTATCTGCAAGAAAAAATTTACACCTGAATAAACACGTATTAATTCATTTATAATAACATTGGTAATATCCGATTTCGTCTTGGATATCAAAAGCTGCCACTCGGCATAGGCTACAACCCGAAACAACCTGGAAGACAAAAAAACAGCAAATGACTGCTGTATATCAAAATTAAGTATGGTTTGAAAGCGTTGCAGCCAGCTCTGCCCAAAATTAAGACCTATATACAACAATAATATAACCGGCAAATTTAATGGTACGCCGGCGATTTGAAAAATGTGATTCAGCCAGAAAGTCAATCCGCTGCTCTCTTGCATACCGGGAATAATGCCGGATACCATTAATAACGGTATGATCATTAATGTGCCTATGCCCTCTATAATACCAAGCACAACCATCAGCATCATATTAACGATAAGTTTCTTTGGAGATAAATCGAATAACTCCCTGACATAAATTAAAAGTATATCCATTTCTCAAAATCCTTAATTAAATTCCCCGTTTAATTTTACAAACGCCGGCCAATAAAAACACGTATGTATTTACTGTCTTAAAAACCTGCTGAAGATTAGACTGCGTATTAACATACGCAAGCCGAAGTCATCTGCCGCATCATCATTTATGGTTTTATATTTTTCTAGTTCAAACCGAATTTTGGCAACATCAAGATACTTTCGCTCAGTTTCCAAAAGGCCGATATCTTTTATTTCTTCAGCCAGTTCCGTCCAGCAAGATTGCAGTCGCTGGGCTAAATCGGCGTTCTGCTTACCATGCATCGTCACGTTCTGCCGCACTTCGTCAGGCAAAATGCCTTTCATAGCCCGACGGATCAAAAACCTGTCCCGGCCATTGCGCACATACTGGTTTTCCGGCAAACTGAGACAAAATTCGATTACCCGCTTATCCATTGTCGGGTCACGCAGCGGTATTCCATAAGCCAACGAATGTTTGGTCATAATGACGCCAAGATGACTGAATAAATCCGGTTTAAAATACTTTTTTCGAGATTCAAAAGAGTCCAGTTGCCTTAAATAATATGGATCATACCCAAACCGGCGAAATCTCTCCTGCACATTAATGTAACGTGCAAAATCCGGGTTTATGGGAGACAGGCCTTGCATCTTCTTGTGCCAATCGCGGTCTTTGATTCTATTTATATTTATTTTTAAGTTATATGGAAGCATTCTATCCATTAACCTAAGCCACGCCTTTAACGGTCTGCGGTAACGCCTGGCTGTGTTCCGGCTTTCGCGCAGAAACTGCCACCATTGACCAGATTTTAGCAATGACATCAGATATGATGAAGAATCGCCCCATGAAATTGTTATATTGCCCGCGCTTCCTATTAACATGACACCGATATTACATTCCTGCGCCGTCATCATAATACTGTCAATCCAGAGCAGGTTCTCAATAATCTTGTAAGGCTGCTCCAATACTGCCAAAAACCGGCCGGTATCGCTTAAAGAGTGTTTTCCTTCAGAGCGGCAATATGTAACATCGATATTTCCAGTATGTTCCCTTACTGCTTCAATAAGTGGTGTCTCATCAGCCAACATCCCGGCGGGAACCCAATCCCGATAGCCAAGCATAGGTACAGCGCTAAATACCTGGAGCCGCAGGCCGCTTACAGCCATTTCCCGGGCAGCCAAACAGGCCACCGAGGTGGAATCCAGTCCTCCACTCATCATCACACCCACCGGACGAATACACCGCTTGCGGCATCGAATTGCTTCACCAAGAACTTCCAGTAAAGCTTCTTCGTATTCATGATCCGTCTTTAATTTTAATTCATTATACCTTTCGATTTGCCAGTAAACATGCTTTTCCGCTCCACTGGGGCATACTGTCAGAGTATGTCCTGCAGGCAGCAAATAAATATTCCTATATAAGGTCAACTCTGCATCCAGTTGATGCATTACGGAAGGCATAGCCAGGAAATCGGCGATCCAATTTTCATCATACTCCTTGGTAATCTCCGGCAGCACAAATAATGGTTTGATCAAAGTTGAAAAGGCAAAAAGTTCTGACGAACGGAAATAATATAATGCTCTTGTACCTGTATGATCCACAGCGCAAAACAGTTTTTGCCGCTTTTCGTCCCAAATGACAAAGGAAAAATCACCTATAAGATATTTTAAGCAGTCCTGGCCCCATTTCCGGTAAGCCTGCAAAATAAGCTGACTGTCCGTCATATTGTCCCGAAGAGAATAATCAATGCCTAGCCTGTCATGTAAATCAACCCGGTTATCAATAAAAGCATCCGCTGTTATTAATAAACCTGCCTCGTCATCGCGAAACGGGAGAATTTCTTGCACCGACTCAGGAGTAACATGACGGGCATGGCAGCCCATAAATACGTGCCCATCTCGCCAGACTCCAGTATCATCCGCATGATAGATACTTAATTCGCGCATCATGGCTGTGCCTGTCTCCATGGCAACCGGCCTGCCGTCAAGATAATAAATGCCGCATATGGCGCTCATTTTCGATTTTCACCGTCTTTGTGTAATCGTGTAAATTAAAAAATAAAACGGCACAAGCCTTGTGCCTATATTTTAAAGGCCTCTTAGCTTCTTGCCGCCAAAATCAATATTCTTAGGCAACTTTGATTAAAAACCGAATGTATGTTACATCCTCCGGGGGACACTCTGCTGTCGACTGACCATCAGTCATTTTAATAGAGCATTGTGAAAACTAAAAAAGCTGCTCCGCTATTACATTTTTAGAATTAAAATCATGATCCACACGATCCCGCAGGACATATATCCCCCTGAAGTTCACCATTCGTAGCTTGTGTATATAGATCATCATTAAATCCTACTTTATTAAAATCCCTTGTTATTTTGACTTCAATTTCTGCTATTTGAGGTTCGGACCAGATCAGTTTTTTCATTTCTATATCACCTCGCCTTCTCATTAGTATATAACAGATAAAGGACCTGTGGTCATAATGTATTGCACATCAACACTAAGAGCAGGGCTGATTAGGCTCTAAACGCCCAACCAAGCCGGGTATGGAAGAAGAATACGCATCAGTACTGAATCCAATTTTGTTGAGTTCTGTCATCTTAATTTCAATTTCCTTTATTTGCGGCTCGGACCAGATCAGCTCATTCATTATTTAGATCACCTCGCTTCCCAATACCTTATATATTACCCTGAATTTTCATTCCAACATTTGTAAACAACTCCAGTCATGTATCTCCTATACGATGCACTTTAATTTATTGCCTGATTACTTAACTCGCCGGGATAATCGCATATCTTGAAATACGATGATTAAAGCTGCGCAAATAATATCCTTACAAATAGCTCTTGGTTTTTGAGTAACTTGCAAAATAATTTGGGCTGAGAAATGATGCGACTAATCGCAAAAAATGAAGAATATTGATAGAAATATTCTATTTTAACTATTGTAAGGTATGATACCATACAGTTCGTTCTTTGTAAATACCCTCTTAAACTAATCACACTATAATTTTTGTCTGGATTTAGATTATGTGCCTGATAAAGATAAAAAAGCAGATACTCCGCTTTTTTATCTTATCAGATATCTTTCATTATTAATCTACTAAATAACGATATGTGTTGTTTGCTTTAGCTTCTTCATTTTCCTTGTCAGTCTTTTCCCTATTTTAGTAATGCTCCCTGATAATTTTATTTACCTGCCGCCCGTAGTACTCTGCTGTCTTTAAAAGAGGAGCGTTATTTTGTAATTTACGGAGTCCCAATTCACATTAGCGCCCAGGTTTTCTGCTACAAACCTCAGGGGAAGCATTGTTCTTCCGTTGATTATTGCAGGAGCAACATCTGTTGTTCTATTAGACCCGTTAACACGCGTGTTAGTACTGTCTATCCACATTTCTATCGTAGTTGCTCCTACAAGGATGGTTACTTTTCGTTCAGATTCGTTCCATTTAATCTCTCCGCCTATGGCTTCGACAATAGACCGGATTGGCAAAAGGGTCCTACCCTTCAAAATAAGGGGCACTGTTCCCCGGCCAGGGTCTATTTCTTTACTGACGTCGTTTACTGTCATGTAAGGATTGTTGATCAGGAGAACGATCTTTGTTCCCTTTGCTACGGGATTATCGGTCCCGGTTCCGGTTCCTGTTCCTGTTCCGCTTCCGGATCCTCCAGACGAACCTCCACTGTTTGGCGTCGGTGTCGCGCAGGCTTCGTTGGAAGCTCCGCCTAGCTTTTCGCCACTATAAACCGGCTTCATAATATAGCAATACTTAATCCCGTTGCTGACATTGGGGTCGGCGTAGGAGGTTTCTTTTATTGCAAAGTCCGTTACCGGGGTTGAGGTTTCCCCGCCGCTGGATGTGCCCCTGAAAAGGTGATAACCTATCACGCTGGTGTTTGTGTCTTTATTCCAGCTCAGATAAACCTTGCCGTCACCTGGGGCTGCTTTCAGATTTTGTTCGGAAGTTTGCTGACCAATAACTACTTCGTTGCTGGTAGCAAGCAGTGTATAGCCGTCATTTACAAACATACGGAAATTATAAGAACCTGCGGTTGTCGGCGCTGTGAAATTAAGTGAGCCTGACTTTTTGCCGTTTAAATACTGATAACTGATATATCCATTGTCTGCAGCGCCTACTTTGTAAATGCCGATCCAATCCCTCGCGTTGCCGGGCGCCCCGGAGTATGTAACTGTGATATTGCCCCCACTTAGTGTTGCCGTCAAGTTGTAAGTCGACTGACCAATTACTATTTCGTTGCTGGTAGCAAGCAGTGTATAGCCGTCATTTACAAACATGCGGAAATTATAAGTGCCGACTTGTGGCACATTGGAAACTGCCGGCGCCTTGAAAGTAAGTGAGCCATTCTTATTGCCGTTTAAATACTGATAACTGATATATCCATTGTCTGCAGCGCCTACTTTGTATATACCTATCCAATCCTTCGCGTTCCCAGGACCCATGGAGTAAGTAACTGTAATATTTTCTCCGGAGGCGTCAAGTTTTGCCGTCAAGCTTGCGCTATATGCCGCTACTAAATTGTTGCTGGTGGCAAGTAATTTGTAGCCATCATTTTCAAACATGCGGAAATTATAGGCGCCGGGTTCTGGCGCCTTGAAAGCTAGAGATCCGCTCTTATTGCCGTTTAAATACTGATAACTGATATATCCATTGTCTGCAGAACCTACTTTGTAAAAACCAATCCAATCCTTTGCGTTTCCAGGAGCCCCGGAGTATTTAACTGTTATGTCCAAGGTTCCAGGGCTAACGGTAGCGTTAATGGAGGCAGAGGAAGTGCTCACACCAGAAGTCAAAACTTCCACCTCAGCTATATGAAGATAATTGTCTCCAGTTAGTTGTATCCTGACATAACGCCCGCTCCGGTTAATGCTTAACTGATTTTGCAAACCGTTTGGACCTGAAATATAGAATTTGCCTACATTACTCTGCCCTGCAAGAGCATTCACATCGTTAGTTGTGAATGGACTATCAGAAACAAAAACGTAATAGTCACTCAACCTCTCTCCGCAACAATCAGTCCTGTTGCTGATAATAACGCTGTTAATGTAGTAAGAGGCCCCCAGATCGACCTGCCACCAGGGAGTGTGCTCAAACTTAGTATGGGATACCGAACCATTCCAAAATTTACCATCAGTATTTCCATCTACAGCCCTAGTCGGTGGCGCATTATAATCCGTACTGGACTGTTCCGCCCACTTCCCTTTTGCAACATTTTCTGCGGAAGCTACACCACAGAAACATAAAAACAAAAGCAACACCGCAATAACTATTGACGCTTTTTTCATAAATAAATCCCCCCACTTTTTTCATATTCATACACTAGATTGATTTTTCGTTTCTATTAATCACCTCCATCAAATATTTTTAATTCCTAAATTTTGATAAAAAAGTCTGTAACAATATGACATAGTTACCTTGAAATTACTAAACTTCTTTCATAAATATTCCATTTTCTTATTTAAAAGTATAGAATATCACTATTTTTGTCAACAGAAATTTCTTCATAGGGGACGGTTCCCTGCCAGGAGAGTGATAATATTTTCCCTGATTGTTGATTTATAACATTCCATTACCGCTTATTAATAACACACATGAAATTTTTCTGTTGACATAGTCCAAAGTTAAATATATAATTCAACAAATTAATGTTGGCTGAAGCCAGCTGTGTGTTTTTATTCCTTATAAGTAAATTCAGAAATTTTTTATTTTTAATGAAATACCACGGAGGTTTTCATTCGTCCAGAAGGATGAAAAACCGTGGTATTTTTATTTTTCTAAACAGCCTTGTTTTTGCTTTCCGGAAAGAAAGCGCTTTGCTTTGCCCTTGTGTATTATGATTTTTCATCTGGAGGTGGACAGGCTGCAGAGATAAGATTCACCATTTTTTTAACCATTTTTTGAATTGGAGGAGGAGGAAAAGTAGTTATGAAAGATGGCGCCAGTTGCCCAGATAACAAAGCAGTTACTCGCCGTTCCTTTCTAAAAATGGCAACAAGCATGGGGCTGTTGGCCGGTTTAACCGGCGCTCTGGCCGGCTGCGACGACAAGAACCCGAAACGCCCGGGCGGCGAAGGCTGGTTGCCAAACCAGTACAATGCCGCAGGTACTTTTCCGGCTCAGGTACGCGGCCGTGTTCCCATTGACCTGGACAATCCATCCATTATGCGTGACAATCAAAAATGCGTTTTATGCGGGCAGTGCCTGGAGACTTGCGAAAACATTGAGAGTGTCTTTGGTTATTACAGCTTGCCAATAGTTGACGAAACGATCTGCATTCACTGCGAACAGTGTTCCATGGCCTGTCCTACCGAGGCAATCAGCGAGCGTGACGATACTGACAAAGTATATGATGCTATCAACGATCAAAACAAGTTTGTTCTAATTCAAACAGCGCCTGCGACAAGAGTCGCCCTGGGAGAGGAGTTCGGCCTCCCCCCCCCTGGCACATAGGTAGAAGGGCAGCAGATAGCAGCCTTAAGAAGGCTTGGCTTTGACGCTGTCCTTGATACAAACTTTACCGCCGACCTGACAATTATGGAAGAGGGCACAGAACTGCTCAAGCGGATTAAAGGGGAGGTTAAAAGGCCCCTGCCGCAATTCACTTCCTGCTCACCGGGCTGGATTAAGTTTTGCGAGTATTTCTACCCCGATCTGCTTCCCAATATATCATCATGCAAATCGCCCCAGCAGATGTTCGGCGCTTTAGCCAAAACTTATTATGCCAAGGCAAGAGGAATCGACCCCGCCAGCATTGTTTCTGTATCCATTATGCCCTGTACAGCCAAGAAATTCGAATGCAACAGGCCTGAAATGAATGACAGCGGTTTTAAAGACGTAGACTATGTCCTTACAACCAGGGAACTAGCCCGGATGATTAAAAAGAATAAGATTGATTTTACATCCCTTCCCGAAGAACACTATGATCCTATTATGGGTGAAGAAACAGGCGGAGCAATTATTTTCGGCGCGACCGGAGGAGTTATGGAAGCTGCCGCAAGAGCAGCCTACTTTTTGATTACCGGTCAGGAACCGCCTGCCCTGTTCCTGAACTTGACTCCGGTGCGCGGCATGGATGGTGTTAAGGAAGCGGCGGCGGATATACCGGGAGTGGGAACGCTCCGTGTCGCCGTATGTCACGGTATGGCCAACGGACGTAAGGTTTTGGACGCTGTGCGCGCCGGAAATGCTCCCTGGCACTTTGTTGAATTCATGACCTGCCCGGGCGGCTGCATCGCCGGCGGCGGTCAACCACGCACTGCTGTCCCTCCCACAGACGCAATACGCGAACAGCGCCTTGCCGCTCTTTACAAAGCCGATACTTCATTGCCCAAGCGCAAGAGCTACGAGAATGCAGAAGTGGCGACTCTATATCAAAATTTTCTGGAACACCCAATGAGTGAACTGGCGGAAGAACTGCTGCACACAGAGTACCATTCTCGCGCCAACAAGCTGCATCCGTTGCTTTTCAAGGCGGTATAGCCGGGAATATAACAAGCACGCCGTAATTATTATTAAATTTTTTATAGGAAAGGATGGCGTCACGTGACAAGTAAAATGGGTGCGCTCGTTGATATTACCAGATGTATAGGCTGTGGAAGCTGCGAGGTGGCCTGCTCTTTGTACAACGGACTGAAACCTGAACAAAAACAGGAAAGTAAAACGGCGCCGGCAAGCGAGAATGTTGAATTGGCGGTAAACCAGTGGACAGTGGTACAAAGCCACAAGTTCGAAAAAAACGGGGAACAAATAAGGCGTTTTGTGAAACGGCAGTGTTTCCACTGCCAGGAACCGGGGTCAGGCTTGACTTATTACTAATTATTGACTTATTAACGGAGCAGATGTAAAAACTCAAATCCGAAAAAGTTATTCTCTTAAAACTGGCCCGTTTAATATATTGAAAAGATTACAGGGCATACTACTACAGTATTTTTTATGTTGGGGGTATGGTAGTTTGTCAGCTTCCGAGTTGCGCCTGCTAAATGAACTGGCAGTCTTATATGGGTTAGAGGCCACGTTCAGGGAGGCTCCTGACCAGCAAAAACAAGTACCCGTCGATACCCTCACGGCAGTCTTGAAAATTCTTGGTGCTCCACTGGAAAGCATGCAAGATATCCGCTCCGCAATCCGGCAGCGCAAATTGGAACTGCTGCAGCGCTGCCTGGAACCTGTAGTAGTTTGCAGAAAAACAAATCCTGCTGTTTTAACACTGCGCCTTCCTGAGGCTATAAGCGGGCTTAGAGCAAAAGCCCGCCTTGAAACAGAAGACGGCCAATCGCTGAATTGGACTCTGGATCTTTCAGTTTTACCCGTACTGAAAACTGAAATTGTCGAGGGCGCTATATACACTGTAAAAAAATATACCCTTCCGGACTGCCTCCCCTGGGGCTATCACATTTTTAACCTGGATCTGCAGGGGCAATCTTATACAACCTTGATTATCTGCGCTCCGTACCGGGCATTCTCCCCTGATTTAAGGAAAAACGAAAGGCTTTGGGGATTATTTGTTCCCCTTTATGCTCTAAACTCCAGCCGCAGCTGGGGGGCCGGCGATCTTTCCGACCTGGAGCTTCTAATAAATTGGACGCATGAATTGGGAGGCCATCTGACGGGTACCCTTCCGCTTTTGACTACTTTTCTTGACGAACCTTACAGCCCAAGCCCATATGCACCGGTGAGCCGCCTTTTCTGGAGCGAATTTTACCTGGACATTACTCGCCTTGAGGAGCTGAAGAACAATGACCAGGCACGCGAATTGCTAAATTCCAGCCCTTTTATAGAAGAAATGGATGACCTGCGCTCCAGTCCTCTGGTAGATTACTCACGCGTCATGGCTGCCAAACGAAAGATTTTGGAATGCCTGGCAGCCGGTTTCTTTCAGAAAAATGACCGGCGCGTTGAAAAATTCCATAACTGGCTGCAAAAGCATCAAACAGTAGCCGACTATGCGCGTTTCCAGGCCTGTACAGAAAAGCAAGGCTGCCGGTGGCCGTCATGGCCTCCCCGTCTGCGTGAGGGTGCAATTCGGGAAGGGGATTATGAAACCAGCACGGAACAATATCACCTGTATGTCCAATGGGCAATAGACGGACAGTTCAAGGAACTATCCATCCGGGCAAGGGATCTTGGACAAAAATTGTACCTTGATTTACCCCTCGGTGTTCATTCCGCCGGTTATGATGTCTGGCGCGAAAGGGACGTGTTCGCCCAGGATGTCAGTGCTGGAGCCCCTCCGGACATGTTTTACAGCCAGGGACAGAATTGGGGATTCCCACCCCTTCACCCGGAAAAAATCCGTCAGCAGGGTTATAAATATTTCCTTTCAGGGCTGCGTCATCACTTAAAGTATGCAGACCTTTTAAGGCTTGACCATGTCGCGGGACTGCAAAGGCTTTTTTGGATACCCAAAGGAATGACGGCAGCCGATGGTGTGTATGTGAAATATAAGGCTGATGAGTTTTACGCTCTTTTAACCCTGGAATCCCACAGAAGCTGTTCGGTCATTATCGGCGAGGATCTTGGCAACGTCCCCGGCTATATCCGAAAGCAGATGTCAAGGCATAAAATATACACAATGTATGTTGCGTCTTTGGAATACAAGCCTGATCCGCATCAGGCGTTAGGTCTGATCCCCAAAAAGGCGCTGGCCTCGCTCAACACTCACGATCTCCCTCCTTTTACAGCTTTCTGGCAGGAAAAAGAAAAAAATGTGGCGGACCGGATTTGCCTGCCTCTTTATCTTCACCAGCAGGGTTGGCTGTGGTCCCCTACTTTTGATAACTATGAAATCTTAAAAGGATGCCTGAAACACCTGGCGTCCAGCCGTGCGGATATTTTTTTAGTCAACCTGGAAGACCTCTGGCAGGAAACAAATTCTCAAAATATACCGGGCGAAACCAATCACCCCAACTGGTCCAGAAAAGCCCGTTTTCCAATTGAGGTATTCACCAGTAATAAGAGCTTGATTACCTTGCTGAAAGAAATTAAACAGCTTAGAGAAACATCTCCCGGGAGGCCAAAAAAATGAACTTTAAACCTGCTTTAGGCGCTTGTCCTGTTGAAAACCACTGTTTTTTTAGCGTTTGGGCGCCAAAAGCAGACTCAGTTGCGGTACACCTTGTTTCACCAAAGGACATATTTTTCCCTTTAACAAAAGGAAAACGCGGCTATCATTTTGGAAAAATAGCAGGTGTGGAACATGGTTCAAGATACTATTTTCTTTTAGACAAGAAAACAGAGCGTCCTGACCCCGCTTCCCGCTCTCAGCCTGAAGGGGTGCATGGTCCCTCGGAGGTTGTCAATACACTTCTGCGCCTGTGGTCTGATCAGAACTGGCCGGGCCCTAAAAAACGGGATCTTATCCTGTATGAACTGCATGTGGGAACATACACCGCAAATGGCACCTTGGAAGCGCTGATTCCCTGCCTGGACAAGCTGATTGACCTGGGCATAACGGCGATTGAACTTATGCCTGTCGGTCAGTTCCCCGGAAGCCGGAACTGGGGTTATGATGTGATTTATCCTTACGCGGTCCAAAACACATACGGAGGACCAGAAAGTCTGCAAAGGCTGGTAGACGTCTGCCATGGAAAAGGACTGGCGGTCATCCTCGACGCAGTTTACAATCATTTTGGTCCCGAAGGAAGTTACCTTGGAGATTTCGGATATTATTTTACCGATCGATACCATACCCCCTGGGGACCTGCTATGAACTTTGACGGACCGGGCAGTGACGAGGTAAAACGGTTTTATGTTGAAAACGCCTTAATGTGGATTAACGAATTTCATATCGACGGCCTCCGGCTGGATGCCATCCATGCGATTGAAGACAGATCTGCTGTACCTTTCCTTGAAGAACTCGCTGAAGTTATCCACCGGCAGGCTGAACGCCTGGGACGTCGCATCTATGTCTTTGCTGAAAGCGATCTCAACGATGATCGCGTAATCAGGCCGCGGACCTTAAGCGGCTTTGACCTGGACGCCCAGTGGAGCGATGATTTTCACCATTCACTGCAAACCCTGGTAACAGGAGAGCAAAAAGGTTATTACAGGGATTTTGGGACAATGGAACATATTGCCCATTCTTTTAGAACAGGATACACCTATACAGGGCAGTATTCGCCATTCAGACAGCGAAGGCACGGGCGGACTCCCGTATTGCCTGACGCAAGCAAATTTATTGTTTTCGCGCAAAACCACGACCAGGTTGGAAACCAGGGCCGAGGCAAAAGAACCGGCGCAACAGTCCCCTTTAAGGCATTGAAATTAATCGCCGGTGTTGTAATCCTGGCCCCGTTCCTGCCCCTTTTATTCATGGGGGAGGAATATGGTGAAACTGCCCCTTTTCACTTCTTTACAGATTACAGTGATCCGGTTCTTGCGAAAGCGGTATCCAAAGGAAGGGAAAATGAAATATCACTATCCCGTGAAGAAAACGGGGTTCCGGATCCACAGGACGCGGCAACATTTTTTATGTCACACCTGAATCATCATCTGGCCAAAAGTGAAAAACACAGTATTCTGTTCAAATTTTACAGAAACCTGATCCTCCTACGCAAGGAACTGCCGGCAATAAATGAATCTAATCTTCAAGATCAGGAAATTATAACTTTTGGAAAAGAGCGATTGCTTTTCCTGAGGCGCTGGTATGGTTCTTCCGAGGTTTGTACGGTATTCAACTTTTCAGAAGAAAGTGTGTCTGCCGGTTTACCCCTGCCTCCGGCAAAGTGGCTCTGCAGGCTTGATTCGGCAAACAGGCGCTGGCTGGGAGACGGCAATACCAATCCTGCAATCTTAGATTCAAACGGGGAAGTAAGCCTTTGCCTGTCTCCCTGGTCTTGTATTTTATATGAAAAGGTAAATGAGGACGGGATTTAAATAGAATGGATAAGCATATTTGTATTCATGGCCATTTTTATCAGCCTCCCAGGGAAAATCCCTGGTTGGAAAATATTGAGCTTCAGGACAGTTCTTATCCCTATCATGACTGGAATGAGCGAATATCGGCGGAATGCTACGAAACAAACGCCGCTTCAAGAATACTAAATGAAGACGGCTGGATAAAAAGAATCGTCAATAATTATGCAAAGATGAGTTTTAATTTTGGGCCGACCTTACTGTCCTGGATGGAATCTAACGATCCTGACATTTATAAGGCAATCATTGAAGCCGACCGCGTAAGCGTCCACAACCATTCGGGACACGGCTCGGCTCTTGCGCAGGCATACAACCATATGATCATGCCTCTGGCAAATTCAAATGATAAATACACCCAGGTCCTCTGGGGAATCAAAGATTTCGAAATGCGTTTCGGCAGGCAGCCGGAAGGAATGTGGCTCCCCGAAACCGCTGTGGATCTGAATACTTTAGAGATCCTGGCCGGGCAGGGAATTATTTTTACGGTCCTTGCGCCCTATCAGGCAAGGCGTATCCGCAGGATTGGCGACGGAGGCTACTGGGAAGAAATAAGCGCCAGGGGAATTGACTCCACTATGCCCTATCTGGTTAACCTTCCCGGCACTGAACGCTCGATCTCGGTCTTTTTCTACAACGGAGATATATCCCAGGCGGTAGCCTTTGAAAAGCTTCTTTTTAATGGGGAGAGATTTGCCGGAAGGTTATTGTCGGCCTTCCGTGAGGAAAAGGATTCCCCCCAGATTATAAACATTGCCACAGACGGGGAAACCTACGGACACCATCATCGCTACGGAGAAATGGCCCTTGCTTATGCCCTTTACTACATTGAGTCCAACAAATTGGCGAAAATCACAAATTACGGCGAATATCTTGAGAAATACCCCCCGTATTTCGAGGTGGAAATCAATGATAATTCCTCCTGGAGCTGCGCCCATGGTGTGGAGCGCTGGCGCAATAACTGCGGCTGCAATTCCGGCCTGCACCCGGGATGGAGCCAGTCCTGGCGAGCCCCTTTAAGAGATGCTTTGAACTGGCTTCGGGATACTCTTTTGGACCGTTTTGAAAATAAGGCTCGCCTGTACCTCAAAGATCCCTGGGCAGCGCGCAACGAATATATCTCGATAATTCTGGACCGTTCACCGGAGAATTTGAACAACTTCCTGGAAATTCAGGCGGCAAAGAAGTTAAACATCGAAGAGCAGGTTACGGTAATTAAACTGCTTGAAATGCAGCGCCACGCAATGCTGATGTTTACAAGCTGCGGTTGGTTCTTTGACGAAGTTTCAGGAATAGAAACAGTCCAGGTGCTCCAATACGCCGGCCGGGTTATTCAGCTGGCACGCGAACTTTTTAATACGGACCTGGAACCAGAGTTTCTCAAAATGCTTGCCCATGCAAAAAGCAACATTAAAGAATACCGGGACGGCGCCTGGATTTACGAAAAGTTTGTCAAGCCCTCCATGGTCGATCTCTTAAAAGTAGGCGCTCATTACGTAATCTGCTCATTGTTTGAAACATACGATGAACATTCACGGATCTATTGCTACGAGGTTGAACGGGAAGATAACCGGTGCCGTCTGGCCGGATCGTCAAGGCTGATTATCGGGCGCGCCAGGGTAACCTCGGAAATAACAAGGGAATCTGTGCTTCTTAATTACGGAGCGGTTAACTTCGGCAATCAAAATGTAAATGCGGGAGTTCGGGCAGCATACAGCGAAGAGGCTTACCAGAAAATGATCCGGGAAGTAACAGGAGCATTCGACCGTGTAGATTCATCTGAAGTAATCAGACTTTTCGACCATTACTTTGAAGGAACAATATACTCCCTCAAGCAGCTTTTCCGCGACAAACAAAGAAAGGTCCTGGATCAGATACTGAATACAACACTTGCTGAGATTGCCGCCGATTACAGGCATATCTACGAACGGCACGCCCCCTTGATGTTATTTTTAAAAGATTTGAACATACCGCAGCCTAAAGCTTTATATACGGCCACAGAGTTTGTTTTAAACACCAGCTTAAGATATGCCCTTGCAGAAGACGAGCCCGACATTGAGCGAATTAAAGCTATCTTAAATGAAGCCAAAATATTCAAAGTTCCCCTGGACGGAGCAAGCCTAGGGTATATCATTAAAAAATCGCTGGAGAAGATGAGCGAAAGGTTGTATAAAAATCCTGAGGACATCTCTTTGATCAAGCATTTGGATTTATTCGTCGGCCTAATCATGACCCTCCCTTTTGAGGTTGACCTGTGGAAAATACAAAACATATATTATGAAATGTTGCAGAGGAACTACCCGGAATTACAGGCCAAGGGAACGCAGGGAGATGAAAGTCTCCGGACCTGGATTGCTCATTTTGAAGCTCTTGGCGACAAGCTTAAGGTAAAAAGGGATAAGTGATGGACCAGCAGCGCATTCCCTCCGCAACATACAGGCTTCAATTCAACAACGGGTTTGGCTTTAAGGAAGCAAAAGACCTCATACCCTACCTGCATACTCTGGGGATTACTGATCTTTATGCTTCCCCTGTGTTTAAAGCACTACCGGGAAGCCAACATGGCTATGACGCAACGGATCCGAAGACGTTAAATCCGGAACTGGGCGATTCTGAAGAGTTCTTTTCCCTGACGGATACCTTAAGTGAAAATAAAATGGGGCTCGTCCTTGATATTGTGCCTAACCACATGGCTGTGAGCAGCGAAAATCCTTACTGGTACGATGTGCTCCAAAATGGACCGGGCTCAAAGTTTGCTTCTTTTTTTGACATAGACTGGCAGTCCGGAAAAACAGGTTTAAACGGAAAGATCCTTGTTCCTGTCCTGGGCGAACCTTTTAGTGAAGCGCTGGAAAACCAGAAGATTTTATTAACTATCGAAGAAAAAGGACTGCAGATAAACTATAACGGGATCAAATTTCCGCTTAGCTTCGATTCGTATAAATCGCTCATCTCAAAATGGAATAAAAAACTGGATAAAAGATACAAAAGCAACCACCCGGCATTAACAGAATTCAAAAACCTGTTCGATACGCTAACACAACATAAGAGGAAGTCAAACAATAACAAAAAAATTCATAACCTCTGGCAGCTTTATAATAAAAACGTTTTGCTGAAATCTTTTGTCAATCGCCAACTGACCATGATTAACGGCCAAAAAGGTAAACCAGACAGTTTTTCTGAACTGGAACAGATCCTGTCACAACAGGCTTACCGTCTTGCTTACTGGCGTGTTACCGGGGAAGAAATCAACTACCGGAGATTTTTTGACATCAGCGAACTTATTTGCCTGCATATGGAAAACAAATCTGTCTTTGACTATACTCATCACTTTGTCCTGAAACTGATTAGTCTCGGCAAAGTAACCGGTTTAAGAATAGATCATATTGACGGCCTCCTGAATCCGCAGGCGTACCTGTCCAGGCTTCAAAAAGCAATCAGCAAAAAACATCCCGGGTTTTTTATTGTGGTTGAGAAAATTTTAACTGACGGCGAAAAACCGCCTGTTGACTGGCCTGTCTCCGGAACGACAGGTTACGATTTTCTGAACAACTTAAACGAACTTTTCGTGGACAATGAAGGGATTGCAGTCTTAGAGGAAATCTATGCCAGACTGAGCGGGTACAGGTCAGACTTTACAAGCCTGCTGCGCTCACGGAAGCGTTTTGTGATCGAGGAAATATTTGCCGCTGAAATAGATAATCTCGTATGGCGGCTTGCGCACCTTGCCGGGGAAAATCGCTACGGACGCGACATTAAACAGGAAGAATTAAGGCAAGCGCTTATAGAAACAACCGCCTGTCTGAGAGTTTACAGGACTTATATCAGGGATTTCAAAGTTGAAGGTTCTGACCGTTTCTATATCCTTGAGGCTTTAACTGCTGCCAGGCAGCGCCAACCTGATGCCGGACAGGGCTTTGACTTTTTACAAAACGTGCTGCTGCTTGATCTTAAAAAAGGAAAGTCCTTTGAATGGGCTAAAGCCTGGCTTGAATTTGTAATGTGGTGGCAGCAGTTTACAGGACCTATCATGGCTAAAGGCTGTGAAGATACTGCGCTGTATATTTTTAACAGACTGATCTCCTTTAACGAAGTAGGCAGCAACCCCGGCACAGCCGGAATATCTGTTGATGAATTTCATCGTCGCAACAGGACCAGACTCCAACTCACTCCCCATACTATGAACGCAACTTCCACACACGATACCAAACGCAGTGAGGATGTCCGCGCCAGAATCAACGTCCTGACTGAGATTCCCGAATTGTGGTCAGTGCAGTTGGCAAGATGGCGGCGTTATAACCTTGCTGCAAAAAAGGTCATCAATGATCAAACGGTTCCCGACGGAAACATGGAATCTTTTATTTACCAGACACTGGTCGGAACATGGCCTTTGAATGAAAATGAAATCCCCCTTTTCAGGGAACGTTTAACCGCCTATTTTGCAAAAGCGGCCCGTGAAGCCAAAATTCACACCAGTTGGCTCCAACCCGATAAAGACTACGAGGATGCGCTAAGGGCTTTTGTCGATTCAATCCTGGAACCTACCGAAAGCAATCTGTTTCTTAACGATTTCGTCCGGTTTCAGAAGATTATTTCATACTACGGCGCTATTAACTCACTGGCCCAGGTATTACTTAAAATTACCTCGCCCGGAATACCCGATTTCTACCGGGGGACCGAACTCTGGGATTTCAGCCTGGTAGATCCCGATAACCGCCGTCCTGTGGACTATTCAGAAAGGCCTAAGATTATTGAAAAGATAAGCGTTAAAGAGGCGGTTGACCTGCAGAGCATGGTCAAGAATCTTTTTAGAAACTGGGAGGATGGTTGGATAAAGCTTTTCCTTACTTATAAAGCTTTGAATTCCCGTAAAACATACAAAGACCTCTTTGAAAGGGGCGATTATTTGCCTCTCGAATGCACAGGGAAAGGGCTAAAACATGTTTGTTCATTTGCCCGTCACATGGCCGGCAGGTGGGTAATCAGCGCCGCGGTACGGCTTCCGGCAAGTTTAATTAAAAAAAACAGAGAAAACCAGCCAGGAAACCATGACGAGGATGCTGAATTCGTGCGGGCAGAACCTCCGACAGGCAAATCGGTATGGGGCAACAGCTCTATTGTTTTACCGGAGCGGGCTCCAGATTCCTGGGAAAATATTCTCACAGGTGAGAGACTCGAAGTTGCCAAAAAGTATTGCCCGGATCAAAAAGAGCTTCCTATAGCCAGTGCTCTGAAAATCCTTCCCGTTGCCCTATTGACTGGATTTACGATGGATTAAGCAAATAATCTGCGCTGGGAGGGTTAATAGATACCGTCTGCCCAAAACCCCAGAGATTTAAAGTAACCGTAGGCAAATCACTGTCTTTTAAAGCAGCGTTCAAAACAACCTGCCCTATAAGCCGTTCTTTTTGATCTACCCATATTTTGCAGTGATACCCTTGATACTTCTGACCTGAAAACGAACCCACCAGCTGCGGATTGAATTCTATCACAGACATCTTTTTACCGTTTATTTTTTCCGTCCCGGTATAATGTACATCAAGCAAACTTCCATAACTTAAAAAGTTCACCGGACCCAGTTCTTCAATAAATGTACTCGCCTGCCCCAGGCTGTTGCTTTTTAAAGCTATCCATTTATCTGTCCAGATATCTTTCATATATGCTTGTGCGCCTATCTGGATAAATTCTACCGGCGTGTTAAACATATTGCCTTTAATGTGCATCCGGTCGGGAGATATCCTTTCACCTTCGACAACGCTTAAAAAACTCTGCCTGCTTGTCTTTATTTCCATGCGATAATGAAAAGTCTTACTGGAAACAGTGTTTTGAATTGCTTCTGTCAACAGTTTGTTTGGAGATATCTTAGGACCCGCAAAAAGAATAAAGAGAACATAAAGCAGCAGCGCCGCGGCAAGCAAAATGATCAGCGATGGAACAATTTTCTTTTTAAGGTTCGGATCATACCTTCTCATAAAAAAGACACCCCTATCAATATACAGGGGTTAAACAGAAAATATGATCTTGTTATGATAAACTAAAAGTTTATAGCTGTTCCAGGAAAGAGGCCAGTTGTTCAGGCAGCGGGGCGGAAAATTCCAGATACTCCCCGGTAGACGGGTGCTTAAAACCCAAAACCTGGGCGTGAAGAAACTGTCCCTCAAGGCCAAAATGGTTTCTTGAGGGGGCATATTTTGTATCCCCTACCAGCGGGTAACCCAGATAGGTCATGTGTACACGGATCTGGTGGGTTCTGCCCGTTTCAAGCCTGACCCTCAGCAAAGTTACCTTCTCAAGGCGCCTGATTACGTCGTAGTGTGTAACTGCCGGCCGCCCGCCTGTTTTTGTTACAGCCATGCGCTGACGGTCGTGTGGATGTCTTCCTACAGGCGCTTCTATAACCCCCTGGTTTTCCTTCACCACACCATGTACCAGGGCTAAATAGCGCCTTACAATCGTGCGGTCCTGGAGCTGCTTGCTTAGATTAAGATGTGAAGCGTCATTCTTGGCAACTAAAAGCAGACCGGAAGTGTCTTTGTCCAGTCTGTGAATAATACCAGGGCGGAGCACTCCGTTAATGCCGGAAAGATCGCGGCAGTGAAACAAAAGGGCATTGACCAGTGTTCCGGAATAATTCCCCGCAGCCGGGTGGACAACCATGCCTCTTGGCTTGTTTACCACTACAAGCTCACTGTCTTCATAATAAATGTCCAGTGTAATGGGTTCCGGTCCGGGAATGGGATCCTTCGGCTGAACTTCAAGCAGAATGATTGCATCACCGGCTTTCAACCTGCTGCCCGGTTTTGCTGAATTTCCGTTTACGAGTACATTCCCGCCGGCTATTAAATTATGAATATGGGAACGGCTCAAGGCAGGATTCTGATGAACTAGGTAAAGATCAAGCCTTTTTCCCGCATCTGACTCATCTGCCTCGTAGTGACTCTCCATACCAAATCTCCTTAAACAAAAGACAGGCGCCGATGAAAATTGCCGTGTCGGCAAGATTAAAGACCGGCCAAATACGAAAGTCAAGATAATCTATAACCAGCCCAAACTGCAGGCGGTCAATTAAATTGCTCAAGGCGCCGCCGATGATCAGCCCCATCCCTATCGTAATCAGCCCTTTTTTTTCGGCAACAGGCCGTGTAAGCAGTATGACCGTCATAATCACAATCACCAGAATGGTGACTGCGATCAGGATGTTGGTCCGGTATGCAAAGAGTCCAAAAGCGGCGCCCGGGTTGCGTGTATAAGTCAGATAAAAAAACGGAAAAACTGGAACTGACTGCCCTTCTAACATCACGTTCCGGATAATATTTTTGGCCAGTTGATCCGCAAAAAGAGTTATCAAAAGAGAAATCAGCAAAATGATCCGTCCTTTAACCAAACCTTGTTTTTATAGTATACCATTATCATTGTTATTTTTAATAAAAAAGAGGACTTATTCCCTTTAATATAGAAAAAATAATAGACATATAAATTCTGATGCAAAACCGTTTATCCCAGCGGTTAAGGCTTGCACAGATAAAAAAGTTTTAGGGAGGTTTATGCAATTGGAGATTAAGACATTTGCAGTATTGGGCGCCGGTATCATGGGAGCGGGCATAGCCCAAACCGCGGCAAAAGCGGGATTTAACGTTATTATGCGGGACATTGCGGACAATTTTGTTTCTAACGGCTTAAATATAATCCGCAAAAATCTGGACAGGGATGTTCAGAAAAACCGTCTCAGCGCAGAAGAAGCCGACGCTATCTTTGGCCGTGTCAGGGGAACTGTAGACATGGATATTTTGGCGGAAGCGGATTTTGTCGTTGAAGCGGTAATAGAAAAAATGGATCTCAAAAAAGTTGTTTTTGGCGAACTGGAAAAGATTTGTCCTCCGTCCACATTTTTTGCATCCAACACATCCGGCCTTTCGATCACCCAAATGGCTTCCGTCACCAAACGGCCGGAAAAATTCATCGGCATGCATTTTTTCAACCCCGTGCCGGTAATGAAGCTTGTGGAAGTAACCAGGGGAGCGGACACTGCCGACGATACAGTTAAGCTTACATTTGAACTTGCGGAAAAAATGGGCAAACAGCCGATTATGGTTAATGAGGCGCCACTTTTCGTGGTCAACCGTATCCTGATTCCAATGATCAACGAGGCTATATTTGTCCTTTCAGAAGGTGTTGCATCAGCTGAAGATATCGATAAGGGAATGGTACTGGGCGCCAATCATCCTATCGGCCCTCTCGCTCTGGCAGACTTAATTGGACTGGATACCACACTTTTAATACAAGATTCTCTTTTTGAGGAAACCCAGGATTCCAAATATCGTGCTTGCCCCCTGCTGCGTAAAATGGTCCGCGCAGGTCATCTTGGACGCAAATCAGGAAAAGGTTTCTATAACTACAAATAATTATTACAGTAAAAATACGGCGGAAGTGTTTAAGCGCTTTCGCCGTTTTAGTTTCGAACTAAATGTCTTTTAAGATTTCAAACCAAATATCTTTTAAGATCAGCCCAGCTTTCGAGCAGGCCGTCAGGGTTTAAAGCCGCCAGTTCTTCCCTGGTGTTTATACCCCAGGTTACCCCCAAGGTGGTCGTACCGGCGTCAAGACCGGCTTTAATATCATGGTAGCTGTCACCTATATAAAGCGACTGCCCGGGGGAAATGTTCAATACATCAAGCGCTTTCAGGATCGGGTCAGGAAAAGGTTTATGCACATAAACATCATGAGCGGTTATAACGACATCCATATAATTATCCAATCCGGTTAGTTTAATCGTACGCTCAGCCCCTTCTTTACCCTTTGACGTGACTATGCCCAGAAGGAATCCGTTTATTTTAAGAAAATCCAGCATCTCAGCAGTACCGGGAAAGAGACTTACGTTATTTTCAAAGTCAAGGTTATAATATTTCTCGTAGAGCTTTAAAAATTCGTCTTTTTTCCCGCCGGCAAAAAAAGGGGCTATCTCTTTTAAAGGACGGCCGATCCACTTGATCAACTCTGCTTCAGACCAGGGAAGGTTCAGTTTTTTAAAAACGAGGTGGTAAGTGCTCATAATAAAAGGGAGGGAATCTACCAGAGTCCCGTCCAGATCAAACAAAGCTGCCGAAATTGCCATTCAAAGAAAACCTCTTTTTTTATATTTTTTAAATAAACAAATCTGAATATGACTTTTTTAATAATATCTTTATACCAAGGAGAATCATAATGCCAATCAGCAATAAAATAAATGAGAATCTGGCCAACGCTTCCTGGATAAGACTAATGTTTGAAGAAGGAGAACGCCTGCGAAAAATTATAGGGCCGGAAAATGTGTACGATTTTACCCTGGGTAATCCTGATACGGAACCACCGTCTGCTTTCCGGGAAATGCTCAAAAAACTGGCAGACAATCCTTTGCCTGGAATGCATGGTTATATGAGCAATTCCGGATACGAAACTACCCGCCAGGCAATTGCAGCCAACCTGGCTGAAAACACCGGTTTGCAGATTAATTCATCACATATTATCATGACCTGCGGCGCAGGCGGCGGATTAAATGTCGTCTTTAAAACTATTCTAAACCCCGGGGATGAAGTAATTGTCCTTGTGCCCTATTTCGTAGAATACAAATTCTACGTCGACAACCACGGCGGAGTCATTAAAGAGGTCCCGGCCGGAGCAGATTTCCAGCCTGACCTGGGTGCAATCAACGCCGCTATTACTTCAAAAACGAAAGCAATTATTATCAATTCCCCAAATAACCCAACAGGTGTTGTTTACAGTTCCGATTGTCTCAAGGAATTAGCAGCTGTTTTAAGACAAAAAGAACACGAATTGGGTACGACAATTTACCTGGTTTCAGATGAACCTTACGCCAGGATTGTCTACGATGGAGTAAAAACGCCTCCTGTATTTAATTATGTAAAGAACAGTATTCTGGTTACTTCACACAGTAAAGACCTTGGCCTGGCCGGTGAACGGATTGGCTACATCGCGGTACACCCGGAAGCCGCTGATGCCAGACTGCTCGTTGATGGCATGGTTTTCTGCAACCGAACGCTGGGTTTTGTTAACGCGCCTGCCCTAATGCAGCGCCTTGTCGCTCATTTACAGAAGGAGCAGGCGGATCTAAGCGGCTATTTGAAAAAGAGGGATCTTCTGTACGCCCATTTAACCGAAATTGGTTTCAAAATGGTTAAACCCAAAGGCGCCTTTTACATGTTTCCCCAATCGCCTTTGGCTGATGATCTTGAATTTGTGCAGATGGCCAAAAAGTACAATATTTTACTTGTTCCCGGCAAGGGATTTGGTCTAAAAGGTTACTTTCGGCTCTCTTATAGCGTCCCCCTTCAAACGGTAATTAATTCCCTGCCCGCCTTTACTGATCTGGCAAAGGAAGTTGGCCTTTAAGTAAGTAAAAGCGGGGTAAAGTTTAAATAATCTGCGCTAACCAGGCAAAAAGAGATATCCCATGCATGATCCGGAAGACGTAAACGACAAGCCCTGGCGTGGAGGTGCCCATAAACAACCTTTTTTACCCTGTATTTTTGGAGCAGTTCTATAAAACCGCTGTATTCGTGCTTTTCATTGGTCGGCATGTAATGCATCATAACAATAATCTCTTGATTGGAAGCGCCTGCGCTGGCAAGTGATTTTTCCAGACGGCCCAATTCCCGCAAGTAGATTTTCATATCCCCCGGTTGAAAGTAGTCGCTTCCTGGACACAGCCACCCCCTGGTACCACAGATGGCTATGCCGCCAAGGGAAAAATGATCATTCCGGATCAGGCGCATATTAGGGGGAAGGACTTCTTTTGCCTTGGAAATACTCTGCAGCCAGTAATCGTGATTTCCCTGAATAAAAATTATCAAGCCCGGCAGAAGCCTTATAAAGTTAAGATCCTGACAAGCCTGATCAAGACGCATAGCCCATGAAATATCGCCCGGAACTAAAACCACGTCATCCGGTCCTATGATTTTACACCAGTTATTATAAATTCTTAAGGCGTGGGATTCCCATTCCTCATTAATTTCGCTCATTGGTTTATACTGCAAGTCAGGCTGCCAATTTTCCGGATCAGGAGTTTTTATAAAAGAAAGGTGGAGATCACTGATTGCATAAATTTTCAAATTGGCTAAGACCACCTCTTCTCTATAATTTTAAAGCACATTTAAAGTGAAAAGCATAATATCCGGATTATCTGCAAAAACAATCCCAACATATTAGAAGATCAGGACCCATATATATCATTTGAAAAGGGGCTTTCAGTAAAGGGGCCTGAAAAAATGTGGGTTCTGTTCATTTTACTACTTATATTAATCAGCTTAATAGTATTTAAAAAATATTTATTTTTTTTGACTAACGACGGCCGTTGCAGGGAACAACTTTTTTGGCTGATCTGCATCATCACACTGGCATTAGGAATGATAATTCAGCCAGGGACCGTTTACAAGGGGGCTGTGACAGGAGTCAATCTCTGGTTTAACATAGTTCTCCCCTCGCTTCTGCCCTTTCTGGTCATCTCCGATTTGCTGTTAAGTTTCGGTATGGTCCATTTTCTGGGTACGTTAATGGAACCTTTAATGCGGCCTCTCTTTAACGTCCCGGGATGCGGTTCTTTTGTACTGGCAGTAGGCTATACATCCGGCTGCCCGATTGGGGCAATGATTACGGCCCGTTTGCGTTCTCAGCGCCTCTGCACGCGTATTGAAGCGGAACGGCTGGTTTCGTTTACGAATAATTCAAGTCCTCTTTTTATGCTCGCTGCTGTTTCTGTCGGCATGCTCAACAACCCGGAGCTTGGGCCGGTAATTGCAGCAGCCCATTACACATCCAACCTGACCCTGGGCATTGTTCTGCGCTTTTATGGAAAAAATGATCCCGAATTGATAACTGCGCCCATAAAAGAAGTGTCTCCCCTGGCCAGGGCTTTTTCCGAACTGTTTCGCATCTACAGGCAGGAAAACCGCTCCCCGGGAAAGATAATGGGCGACGCCGTGAAAAACTCTGTTTCAAGCCTTCTTAACATTGGCGGATTTATAACAATATTTGCCGTGCTGATCCAACTGTTAAAACAGACGGGATTTATTGATTTTATCGCCGGCAAGTTGGGACTTGTCTTGATCCCGCTGGGTTTTTCCTCATCAGTCCTTCCAGCCTTAACAAGCGGATTAATAGAAATGACTGTCGGAACGAAACTTGCTTCAGCGTCTGAAGCCTCTTTACTGCAGCAGCTCACGGTAATTGCCGTAATTCTGGCTTGGAGCGGAATTTCTATTCACGCCCAGGTAGCAAGCGTAATTTCTGAAACCGATATCAGAATGAAACTTTTTGTCCTGACCCGGTTCGCTCATGCCTTCCTGGCAGCAGTTTATACAAACTTTTTTTTTCGCCTTACTTCACCGGCAACCCGGGCTGCGATGATTCAACAAGCCCACAACCCTTCATTGTGGACCTTTTTGCCCCTTCTGCTGGCCGTTTTCGGTTTGATCTTAATAGCAATTTTAACAGGATCAACCTTTATTTGCTTGTGCAGAAAAATAATTTTTAGAAACAGGTAAACTCTGACTACACCGTGCCCTTTGGACGTGTCTACTATACTTTACTTTTCTTTTCATCCTCGTAGATGGAGCTGCAAGGATATCTTTTTGCTTACTTGCGCAATATGTATAACGCAAGAAAAACAAGTATGAAACCGGCAGCGATAAATCCCGTTTTAACTACCGGAAAGCCACCAAGAAAAAAGGTCCCGTTTAAGGCCAAAAGAACCGAACTGATCAGCAATATTGCTATAATTACCCATAACTGGTTGATAAGAGCATTCGTACTGGACGGCAAGTTTTTTTCATTTGGATAATAATGATCCACTTTCAGGTTTATTTTTACCTCACCCTGAGCAAGATTCTCCAATATTTGCTCAATCCGCTTGGGGAACTTATAAATGGCTTCACCCAAGTCCAGTAAAGTCTTCCCGGCTTTCTCAGGCAGATCCTTTCTAAAATACCTTTCAGCAACAAGTTTTCGCGCAAAAGGTTCTGCCATTGAAACAATGTTTAAACCGGGGGCAAGTTTCTGAACCACTCCTTCCAGTGTCATCAGCGATTTTGTAAGCATAATGAATTCTGGCAGAAGACGTACACGGTATTTAAAAACCACTTCCATCATGATTTGTTTAAATAAAGCCTGTACCAGCTTAATGGCCAGTTCCATCCTGGCAAAGCCTGATCTTTCTATTTCCTCAAGATCGTTAAACTTGATTCCGTTTAAATATTCGAGGGTCAGAATCTTGGAAGTAGTGAATTGCCAGTATACCGCAGGAATAAGCACTTCCGGATCAGAGGCAAAATTTCTCTTAAATTTACTGGCATTGCGTCCTTCGAAAGTAAAGTCCATTTCTTCTTTGATCGTACGTTCAAACTCGGCTATCAACTCAACGAAAGCGCCATTTTGAGCCCAGGAAATCCTTTTTTCTAAAAACCGTGCTATTCTATAGAGAATTTTTAGATCTGCTTCTGCTTCTTTATTGATATCAGGACGGCATATTTTAACCACAACCTGCCTTCCATTGATTAAAACAGCCCTGTAGACCTGGCCGATTGACGCAGCGGCCAGAGGCTCACAATCAAAGAAAGAATAGAACTCTTCCAGATCGCCCTTTAATTCCGTTTCAATAATATTTTTAGCTGTTTCGAAAGGGAATGCAGGTACTTCATCCTGAAGCTTTTCAAGTTCATGGATCAAATCTGGTGAAAGCAGGTCATGCCTTGTGCTTAAAATTTGCCCAAGCTTTATAAATGTCGTTCCCAATTCTGAAAAGATTGCCGGGATTTTTTTAACGAATGTGTATTGATCGGCTGAATTGTATTTTTTATGACGCATCCTGTGAGGAAGCAGAAAAATACCGAGCCTGAATGACACATATTCAAAACCGTACTTTTATAAACTTTCGAAATCCCGCACTTTTGGATTAAAACATTTATTTGTTTTTGCGCTTTTTCTTTCATTACAGCAATAATTCCTAAACCAGCAAGTAAAAATTTTTCTCCTGACGGCATTTTCTTTATCCCTCCTTTGTAAGTTAAAATTATTTTCTCCTAAAAAACATATTTTAACGCGCATAAAGACTTTATACTCTTTTGGGCCGCAAGTTGACCATTTCTAATGTTAAAAAAAACCAGTAATATTTAACGGCTATAGTTGACAATAATAAATAGGGAACTTAATTATGATTATGGAGGCGCTATGATGATTCAATCATGGAATGATTACCAAAAAGGGGTAGAGGTAAAACCAGGCGGTTTTGATGAGGCAAACATAGTCTATGGTGGTTTGCTGTCCAAATCAGGGGCTGATCAGGTATTCCTGCACTACGGGTTAGGCGATCCCAGAAGTTGGTCAAACGTAAACACAATCCGTATGGATAAGAGTTTTAAAGGATGGGAGAAAACTATACGTATACAAAATAACCAAATTACCTTCTGCTTTAAAGATTCCGCCAATAACTGGGACAACAACAATGGTTTCAATTGGACGATCCGTTAACCGGATCGTCCAATTTTTCTTTTTCTAACCTATAAACTCCTGCACGAAAATCTTACCATATTGGCTTCCTTCCACTACCCCTATTCCTATCTCCTTGAAACTCGAATTTAGAATATTAGCCCTGTGCCCTGCAGAATTCATTAAGTTCTCATGGGCGGATTCAACCGTCGGAGCGCCGGCCAGATTTTCTCCTGCGGTCATGTAAGAAATTCCAAACTGGCTCATCATATTAAAAGGAGAACCATACGTGGGAGAGTTATGGCTGAAATAACTATTTTCAATCATATCTTCACCCTTAAGACGGGCTACCTTAACCAAATCCAGATTAACCTTCAAGGGTGATAATCCCGCTCTTTTCCTTTCGCTATTGACCAGATCGACCATTTCCTGCTCGTCGGCAGTTAGACATTCAACTTGCTGGTCAGAATCCGAATCGGAGTCGGAGTTGGAGTTGGAATTGGTATCGGGAGTAGTATTAGGAGTGGTTTTGGGAGTAGTTTGTTTGTTTCTTAAAGGCTGATATTTTTGTACATTGCAGTAATTGGCGCTGTTACCTTTCAGGATTTCATTCAGCCATTTCTCTAATTTTTCGAGACAGCTGTTTAAATCGTCAGGAGCACAGTTTACTGTATACTTGTATTCTCCGGGATTCAAGCTGCTTAGTTTACTAAAATCTTTCATCGACAACATCTTCTTGCCGTCAAATGCCGGCAGGGCTGCCTGTGTTACCTGGGGGATTGACGACCACAGAAAACAAATACACAGTAATACCAACAGCATTGCGAACGGTGTTTTACGACTTTTTTTCATCAAAACAGAATTACCCCTTTCTTAAGATATTTGATATCTCAAATCTCTAACAGTTTACCAAATTAATTATTCAGTGGACAAATAAAGATATGATGAATATCACTGTATATACTGCAATTATTTAACAGACAACTTCCAGAGCTTGTCCGTATGTATAATATCGCATAATCTTCTCCAGATGGTTCTAACTGGTAATACTGACCTTACCGTGTCTGGAAAAACTGTCTTACCTCAGAGGAATACAAAACAGCGCCTAAACCATCAGTAACTGCAAGGCATTCCAGATTATCATTTTTTTCATAAAAACAGCTGAGTATAAAAATACCGTGAAAGATTTTGCGGAACCTTTTTATCCAGAGCTCATCAAGATCATGAAGTATTTCCAGGGATAGTTCACTGCTCTTAACGGCCAGGTCATAACGTCCACCGATTCTATGCTTAAAAACAATCTGATAAGGCCCCACGGATGAACCGGCCATTAATTTATCAATTTCCTTAAACAATTTCTGCGCAACACGGACAGCTTTTTCCCTGCCGCTGATTTGTGGTCCGACAACCGGCACCTCTCCAAGTAAAACGAGGGCGACCTTCCCCATGCAAAAGATTTTATAACCCAAGTTTTAAACCTCCTTATTTGTTGCAGCAGGGTTTACATAGTTCAATAAACGTACCAGTATATCACTAAGAAGCATCCTTCTAAAATTTAATCTTAAGCCGTTCCATCACATTATCTATACGGTTAAAAATAGTATATTTTTCAGAACCTGCAAAGAGCAGTCCAACGGCTTGTTTTTCCGAATTAACAATCAGCGAACCGCTGTCACCGGGCTGTGAAAGAATATTGCTGACCACCTGGTCAGTGAATAAACCATTTTCTTCCTCACTGATACCCACTTTAATTGTTACTCCGATTGCCTGGACTTTCCCTTCTGACAATCCTGAAGTACGTCCGCTCTTTTTTACCGAGTCCCCGGGTATTACGCGCGCTACGCCTTCAATCCTGCCTATTTCCAAAACTTCTTCACCAACCAAACTTTGTTTATCCGGTTTAGCGACTGCAGCGTCAATATTATTCATATCATCTGTATATTTGGTTAACCTGATATTGTATTTGGGACGGACGGTATGGATAATGATATTCCCTGCCTGCATAGCCGCGGCTGCAACAGGGCATTCAACATCCTGGACAGTATGCCGTATTGGTATGAAGCGTAGTAAAGTTGCTATTTGATCCTTTGCCCCTCCGCCGTCATGCGGACCTGGCTGCAGAATTGGATCTCCTAATGATGAGCGCCCGTCAGCGCCGTTTGTGGCGTTTGCCAGAATATGGTTGTTGCTCAAGATAAGTTTTTCTCCTGTAGTTTTGTCTTTCACAACTGCGCCGAATGTGCCTGCGGATATTTTATAGTGACCGATACTTATACCCGGACAGGCGGGACGCCAGCGATCAACACGGTTATCAAGCAGCCGGACGCGGCCGATTTCAACAATGTCAGTATAGAGATCATTGATTTTTCCAGGAATAATACTGCCTTTGCTTAAGCGGTCCAAGGGTATTTTTTTCTCTACAAAAATGATTAATGAGAGCTTATCCGTTTCTTCTCCCCGTATTTGTTTATATCCGACCCCGATACCTATGACGTTAGCCTTACTGAGCAGTTCTTTGCTGTACTTATTTATTGCTTTGAGATGCCTTTCCATATATCAAACCCCCTAATTCCTAAGTCATCATATGCATATAGTTGCGGAAGGGTGTTAAGGAACTTATTAATACTGATTAATAGGGGGATTTTGGGATACCCATACGGTATTTTCCTCTGGTTTCAATGCCGCCAATTCCCGGAAACCCGGTTATGGTACCGCTTATAATGTCTTTCAAAGAAATAGGATCATAAATTGATGTGTAAGCTATTTTTTCAACAACAAAGACAGGATCAAAGGCATGAATAAGAACACGTTCAGGGGAACTCGCAAAGTTTGCGCCTGCATCCAGAATTGCATCGTAATGAGACTGGCAGGCGCCTGCAAAAATAATCAGATCATCCTTATTTCTTTCAAATTCGCGGGATGCCCTTACGGAGTCAATAAAATAGGACGAACTGTGGTAATTCTTAAGATCTGTGAAGTCCCGGGCGCCTTTGACAAGACCGTCATGTCCGGTAATAACCAGAATGTCCGGGTTATGCTTTCGAAGCAGCTTTCCTACCTCCTTGGACTGCAGTTCTTCGGAAATAAAATAACCATTGGCCGAGATGCTTAGTTGACGATAGGTAGTAAGACAGAGTTCCAAATAATCTTCATCTCCGTCAATGTGGAGAACTGAACCCGGCAAATCGAAACTTTCAATTTTATTAGACTGGTTGACTATCCTGTTTAATTTTTCATTTTGTTCATTCTGACGCCTGGCAAAGACTCTTTTCATGTGTTCATGATTGTTGGCCATAAACTTACGTAAGTACTCGGCTACCTTACTTGCTTCAAATTTGTACAGGTCGCCAAGGGGTGAATTTGCCATCAGACGCATATCTACTCCTCTAAGACGGGCGTATTCATTGCCGTCAGCGCCGGTAAATATTTCGATTACTTTAAAGAAAATATCGCATCCGTAAGATATTCTTCCAACAATATCTCCAGGTTTAATCTTCTCCATTGCCATACCCCCTTAATAACTATTTTTTTACAGTTTATGTTTTATAACTATTGAGATGTGATAACAGCTCAGGAAACTTTTTCCTTAAAAGTACATAGTTTAAATTAGACTTCCATACTGCTTAAACGACGCCAGCTATAGGGATGAAAATTTATCAATAGAGGAAGGTCAATGTCTTAAGCGCGATTTTGAGCCTTTATTCAGAGAACGAGTGGACCCGAGGATAAGCGAGGTTACTGTTTGTTTGAGGCGCATAGCGCCGAGTTTAACCGAGCCCGAGGGTGAACGAGTTCGTACAAGTATAATAGGTGAACATGAGCGCGTAGACAATTGACCTTCCTGATGCAAGTAGACTTCAAGTAATTTCAGGATAGAAGAAATTAAAAAAGGGTGTTATTAATGATAGCAGCAGTTATACCGGTTAAAAATGAAGCAGCGACAATCAGGAAAGTTATTAGAACTGTCAGCAGTACAGAAGTTGATCTTATAATTCCTGTCTTTAACGGCTGCACGGATAGATCCAGGGAAATAATTGAAGTAATGAACTGTGCAAACATTTCGCCTATACATTTTGAAAGCTCATTGGGAATAGATGTCCCAAGGTCTGTAGGAGCCGCCTGGGCATACAAACTGGGGGCGGAGATAGTTCTTTTTATTGATGGTGATATGGAAGGAAATATAGCCAATACTCTAAGGAGGCTTTTGTCAAGTATCTTAAGGAAAGGGTTTCAGATGGCTTTAACCGACTGCTATCCACCGGAAACGGGGAGTAAACCCTCACAACTTGCCAGATATTTATTAAGTCTGCGTTCAGAGCTGAACAAAACTTTAGGTTTTGAAGAAGCAATCGGAAACGCTTCTCCTTCGCATGGTCCACATGCTATTACAAGAAAATTTATTGAAAGTGTACCCTACCAGGAATTTGCCGTTCCTCCGGCAGCGCTTGCCCTGGCAGCGCGCTGCCGCCTGGATGTAGGTATAGGGGCGCGTCTTCCACACGCCAGACTGGGTTCCAGGCAAAGGGATTTTTATCATAACAGACAGATTGCTGAAACAATTATCGGAGATTGTCTGGAGGCGTTACAGGTTTTTTATGGCCAAACACGGACCAGGACTCATAACGGTAAGACTTATCTTGGATACCATATAGAAAGAAGATTTGACTTGCTGGAGGATTTTCTGAAGAAGATTTTCACTTAACGGCTTACTTTGTATGTTTGTCAGCAACGCTTGAAGCTCCAAAGGCCTCGGGTTTAATTTTTGCCTGGAACCCGCTGCCGGTCACCATTCCAACTACTTCTCTGATTAAATCCCGGGTTTCTCCCTGCTTTCCAACATCAATATGGATTTCTACTTCAGTGTCATCAAGTCCGCATTCAGAAAGAGATTTTGCAACTAATCCACCCATTTCGAGACTTAAAGATGTTTCATAAAATATTTTTTGCCTCAAACTCTTGATTCTACGCTGAAGCTTCTTACGGTAAAAATAACGCGCCCCCTTGCCAAGCCTGTGGATAATTATTGCTGTGACAAAACAGGAATCTTGCTTAACCTGGGAGTCTGTGCCGATAATTATCTTGTACATCGAAGTCGGCAGACCTCTAATATAACTGACTATTTCAGACATCATCTCGTTGAAGACGAGCCTGCCTTTGGTGGGGCTAATAAAATACATTTTTATACCTCCTCCCCTGTATTTAAACTTATGTGTCTTCTAAAGACTTATACTCCCAGCAGCGCCAACAGATATCCGAAAACTCTTTTAGATTAAGAGTTTCCCCCCTCCGGCAGTGATCAATTCCTACGGACTGTATAATCTCTTTCCATTGCTGACGGCTAAGACCGGTGATTATATGACCGTCTGAGAGGGCATTTAAAATGGTTTTCCGTCTCTGGCCGAAGGCGCCGCGTACAAGACCAAAAAAAAGCTCCTCATCAGGAACCTCTACCAACGGCGCTTCCCGCCTGGCAAGAAGAACGACAGCCGATTCCACTTCCGGACGCGGGTAGAATACAGTTCGAGGCACCATAAACAGAACCTCGGGAACTGTATAATATAGGACAACTACACTTAAATTACCGTAATCCCTGCTGCCGGGAACTGAAACCAGGCGCGAAGAAACTTCACGCTGGACCATTACGGTTAAGGAACTATAATTGAATTTTTTACGCAGCAGGTACATTAGGATTGGTGTTGTAATGCTGTAAGGCAGGTTGGAAATTATTTTATATGATTTTTGACTGCAGGCGGGCAAACCCTTGCATTTATATTCGACAAGGTTGTCGAAATCTACTTTGAGCGCATCTTCAAAGACCAGTTCTATATTGTCAATGCCGTTAAGTGTCTCTTTTAAGACAGGTGAAAGCCTTTGATCAAGTTCTACAGCAATCACCTTCCTGACATATCTTGCCAGGGCAGAGGTCAGCGTACCCGCTCCAGGACCAATTTCCACAACCACATCATCACCGGACAGATTTAAGGAATTAATTATCTTACGGATAATATTGCCGTCCAGAAGAAAGTTTTGACCCAGCCCCTTATGGAATTGGAAATCGAACCTGCTTAGAATCTCCTTTAGATTATGTGAAGAATTAAGCTCTGGCATTTACGCCTCCGCAAAAAAACCAGCAATAAGATCTTTACGCGTATTCTTTCATGATAGTTAAAATTTTAAGCAAACAATACTTTTTTATATCTTAACCATTTTTAGACGCCTGCCTGAAAAGACCGCTGTTTCTCTGTAGCCTGCCTCCTTAAGATACAAAGCTGCTTCTTCCCAATCTTCCCCTACCTGCTCTGGAAAATGAGCATCGGAACCCACAGTTACGGCTACACCGTACTTTTTAAACAGCCTCAGCAATTCCAGTGAAGGGTAAATCTCCCGTGCAGGATACCTTAAACCAGCTGTATTTACTTCCGCGCATACACCTGATTTTGCAAAAATCTCTGCTGTCTGCTCATAAAGAGAAGCCAGATTCTTTTTGGGCCGGTAGCCAAATTTTTTGATCAGGTCCGGATGAGCCATGATATTGAAAAGACCGGACCGGGCGGCGATTTGCAGATAGGAGAAATAATCTGTATAGATCTCGTCAATATTTAAATGTTCATAATCATTTTTATTTGCCGGGCTGTCAACAGCCCAGCCATTGACAAAATGAACCGAACCCAGAACATAATCAAAAGGATACATTTCAAGCAGCCTGTTTAATTCCATATTATTACCGGGTATGTAGTCAGCTTCAATTCCAAGCTTGATGCTGAGATCACTGTACTTTTTCTGCAGCTTAATAACCTTCTCCACATAAAGGGGCAATTCCTGTTCACTCATTGCCAAACCGGGATTGCGCTCGCTTTCGGGCAACCAGTACATGGGCAGGTGATCTGAAAAACCTAATTCCTGCAGACCTTTTAAAAGAGCTGCCGCAATATAATCTTCCATCTCTCCCGAAGCATGGCCGCAAAGATTTGTATGACAGTGGTAATCAGGAAACAAAAAAACTCTCTCCTTAGCTATAGTTCCACCCGTATTTTATCAGATATCAGGCCATTAAGCTGATAAATTCGTTCTGTCAGTTCTTTTGATAACAAACCCGTGCCGCAGGCCGGTGAAATCATCGACTGTTTTTTTAAAACCGCAATATCCATACCCCGGTTGGCAAGGGACTGCCATAGCTTTTTTAATAATATAAACAGACTATCATCGGTAACTTTAAATGCTTTCTCATTGGTTGGAACAATTCCCCAGGCTATAACGCAACCCCGGCTTAAAAAATTTTTCACCTCTTCGGCGCAAGGCAATAAAGAGTCCCCATAATTGTATACATCAAGGCTCACAATATCCAAATCAATTCCAAAAAGCAGAGACCAGTCGACTTCGTCACAGGAATGTACTCCTGCAAATGCGCCGGCTTCGTGTATCGATTTAATAATTGCAGAAATATCGTTTTGAATCATTTCTTTGGATATTGTTATATAGCTTACCTGACCAAAGACGCGAATTGCCGGCTCATCAATAAACACTATCACCGGCCGTCCCAAAGCGGCCAACTTTTGAGTCTGCCAGCGGGCATGCATGGCCAGTGTTTTAACAAGGATGTCGCGAAGCTGCTCGTCATAGTATGCCTGACGTCCTTTTTCATCTTTAATTTGAAAACCCACAGTCAAAGGGCCCGTTAACTGTCCCTTGAAATAAACCGCTTCTGTAAGGCCTTTCTTGCCGATTAATTCCTCAAAAGCATAGAAACCGGCTGCCGCTGACCTGGGAAACGAAAATTGCTCCAATGCTTCAGGATCTCCGGATTCTGCTTCAAGGTAGAGTGAGTAAAAACAGGTCAACTTGTCGATCCAATCCGGGTGAGCCGTATCAAAACATGCCTGTCCATCTTCTATGTTTAGCAATCCCGATTTAACCAGCGGATAAAGATATTGAAACACAAAACCTTCCTGTTCTCCCCTTCCGGGCAGCTGTGGCCAGTGTGGAATCTTTGGAAGCCTCTCCAGTACAAAATTGACAGCCTCATATTCATCTAAAAATGGAAGGCTCCCAATTCCTGTTGCCAGACCGTTGATTGATAACACCATTGTAAACCCCACCCAATAATTCTTACATTATCTTTACTCAAACATGTTTAATTTTCGATAAGCTTTCGGATTTGAGGGATGCATTCCATCGCTGCTCTTTCCCCTTGTTCTATACAATATGGGATGAGGTCGAAATTCCAGGGAGCAACATTTTTCAGCAAAGGTCTGATAACAAGATCGGCGTAGTCCCCCAGTTCGGTATCGATACTTTTCGAGGCAATTATATCCAGGGATTGACTCAGCAGTTGAAAGATATTACTAATTTTCTTATATGGTTCGCCATCGTAACCGACATCAATAGCAATTACTCTTTCCGCTCCCATAAGGGAAAGTACTTCCACAGGTATATTACCTCTTAAACCTCCATCAACTAAAAGGCGGATCCCGATTTTTTTTGGTGTAAAGAACCCGGGAACCGCACAGCTTGCCACTACAGCATCGGAAACATTAACTCCTTTTATAAAAACAATATCATTTGAAACTTTTAAATGATTATACTCCGTGGCGCCGTTGACAAAAACTATTCTTTGGCCTGTATTAATATCTACGGAAGTAATCGCCAGAGTTGTTCCAAGATCATAAAATGTTTTTCTCTCCAGTTCTCCTTCCAGCCATGCTTTCATTTTTTTGCCTGATGTCAAACCCAAAGGAACGTTTATATAAAAAGGCAGTTTAAAAAAGTCCAGTAAAGCTGCCATGGCCATTTCGCAGAGGTTGATGATTGTTGAATACAGGTCGTAAAAATAACCTGGCTTTAGTTTTAATGCAATTTTCTCGAGTCTCTCCGGGCTCCAGCCTGAACAATACAGTGACGCTATAATACTGCCAGCGCTGGTACCGGCAACTATATCCGGTTTAAAACCCTCGCCGGCAAGTACTTTTAAAACTCCTATATGCGCTGCTCCCCGCAAAAAACCTCCGCCAAGAGCTAATCCAAACTTTCTCTGTGTCAAATCCGTTCACCCACTCCGTTGTTTCTATAGATAAAATATGTAAATCACTAAAGATAAGTTACCTTAGCACTAACGGTTTGGGTGTTTTAAATAATAAGAAAAAGTAAAGCCGGCAAGAAATATTTACCGCTTTGAGTATTGCGGCGCCCGTCGCGCTTTCTTTAAACCATATTTTCTGCGTTCCTTCATTCTTGGATCCCTGGTCAGAAAACCAGCACGTTTTAACGCACTCCTGAGGTTGGGATCCGCCTGCAGCAAAGCGCGAGCAATCCCCTGCCTCAAGGCGCCGGCCTGGCCGCTTACTCCTCCGCCATGCACAAAAGCTCTTACATTAAAGAGAACTCCAGTTCCAGTTATCTCAAGCGGCTGTCTAACCAAAATTTCTAATATCTTCCGGCTAAAATAATTTTCTATGTTATGATTGTTTACCTGTACTTTTCCATCACCAGGGTAAAGGTAAACTCTTGCTATAGCTTCCTTTCTTCTGCCGGTCCCATAAAAACTTACCTGATCCATTCAAAATACCTACTTTCTAAAAATATTACATCGGCCACTGGCCAGGTTTCTGCGCCTGATGCGGATGAGTTGATCCGGAATATATACGCAATTTTTTTGCCATGGAGGACCCAAGTCTATTATGGGGAAGCATTCCTATAATAGCCTTTTTAACCACAAATTCCGGCTTTGTCTGCATAAGCTTGGCGTAGCTGGTTTCCTTTAAACCGCCAGGATAGCCTGAATGATGTTTCTCAATTTTTTTATTCAGCTTATTTCCCGTCAGAATTACTTTGTCTGCGTTAATTATGATCACGTGATCACCTGTATCAACGTGAGGTGTGAAAAGAGGGTGGTGTTTACCACGTAAAATCTTAGCCGCTTCTACAGCCAGCCGTCCCAGAACCTTTCCCTGTGCGTCAATGACAAACCATTTCCGCATGATATCTTTTTCTTTGGCCATGAATGTCTTCGTCATTTAGAATCCTCCTTGTGACATTCCAATCTTATCTTAAAACAGGCTTCAGCTATAAGTATTCTACCAGTTTCAGATATAACCCGCAGGCAGGCGCCGTAAATCCCGCCATTTCCCTTTTTCGTGAAGCTATAATTTGTTCGGTTTCTTCAGGAAGTCGCTTACCCTGACCAATTTCCAACAGGGTACCCACCATAATCCTAACCATATTATAAAGAAACCCATTGCCCTTAAAAGTTAGGTAGACAAACTTCCCCTTTTTTCTGACATCAGTTTTAAACAGCGTCCGTACTGTTGATTTTACGGATGAACCTGACGCCTGAAACGCTGAAAAATCATTTTCCCCTTCCATCATTAGAGCAGCGCTTTTCATTGCCGGAATATCAAGTGAATACGGCATAAAACAGCTGTATAGGCGCCAGAAAGGGGAAGGCTTGCTATCGTTGTATAAAACATAGAAATAAGTTTTTGACAGTGCGCTATACCGGGCGTGGAAATCAAGATCAACCTGTTCTGAACTCATAATTACAATGTCCCGTGGAAGCATACCGTTTAAAGCAAAAACTACACGTTCTGAAGGAATAGACCAACTCGAAGCATCGAAATTAATTACTTGTCCACGGGCATGAACTCCGGCATCTGTGCGCGCTGCGCCTGTTACCTTTATTTCTCTTTTTGACAAACGAAACAAAGCATTTTCCAAGACTTCCTGAATTGTAAGAAGCCCTGTGTTGTATTGCTTTTGAAATCCATGATAATTAGTGCCGTCATAAGCAACAGTCAACTTTATGTTACGCATCCAAAATGCTCTTTTACCACAATTAGTAAAATTTTAAACTAGTTCAAGCACTACAAGCGGCGCTGCATCACCGCGCCGATATCCCAATTTAACAATTCTCGTATAGCCGCCCTGTCTTTCACTGTAACGGGAGCCTAAATCGGTAAAAAGCTTCCTGACCACAGTTTCACTGTACAAATAAGACAAGGCCTGACGCCGGGCAGATAATTCACCGCTTTTTGCAAGGGTAATCATCTTTTCTGCCAGGCTGTTAACTTCCTTTGCCCTGGTTTCAGTTGTTACTATACGATTGTTTAATAATAAGGACGTAACAAGGTTTCTTAACATGGCTTTACGGTGACCTGTATTACGGCCTAATTTACGGTAACCCATCGTGGCCCCCCCTAATCGTCGCTCTTGCGCAGAGATAAATTCAGCTCATTAAGTTTTTTGACAACCTCTTCCAGAGACTTTCTGCCCAAATTGCGGACTTTCATCATTTCTTCTTCATTTCGCTGGAGTAATTCTTCAACGGTGTTTATTCCGGCGCGTTTTAAGCAGTTATATGATCTTACTGACAGATCCAGTTCTTCGATACTCATTTCAAGAAGCTTATTTTTTTGCTCCGCTTCTTTTTCAACCATTATCTCTACTTCATTTGAAACAGTCTCGGTAAGACCGATAAATAACTGTAAATGTTCACCTAAAATTTTGGCGGAAAGGCTTATTGCCTCATTAGGTCTGATACCACCGTTAGTCCATACCTCAATAGTCAATTTGTCATAGTCAGTACGCTGACCGACACGGGTGTTTTCAACAACGTAATTAACTCTTTTGACAGGCGTGAAGACTGAATCCACAGGAATAAGTCCTATTACCTGTTCACCCTTTTTATTTCTTTCGGCCGATACATAGCCTCTCCCTTTTGACACAATAATTTCCATAAATAATCGTCCACTGTCCATAGTAGCAATATGCATGTCCGGATTAAGAATTTCAATGTCTGAGTCATGGATAATATTCCGCGCCAGAACTTCTCCTTCACCCTCAGCTCCAATACGGAGAATTTTTTCTTCATCAGAATACATTCTTAAACATAAACCCTTGAGGTTCAGGATTATGTCAGTAACGTCTTCAGCTACCCCTGGAATAGTTGAAAACTCATGAAGAACACCGTCAATCTTCACTGCTGTCACTGCAGCGCCCGGAAGGGATGAAAGCAGCACTCTTCTTATTGAATTACCAAGAGTAATCCCGTATCCTCTTTCCAAAGGTTCCATGACAAACTTGGCATAGTTATTATCATCATTAACCTGTAAACATTCTATTCTTGGTTTTTCAATCTCCAACATTGTTCGAGTTAACCCTCCTTCTTTTAGCCGAAAAATCTATTAGACTATACAAACGGCTTTACCTGGAGTACAACTCTACAATTAAATGCTCCTGGATAGAACTGTCTATCTGATCCCTCGTGGGGAGACCTATCACCTTTCCTCCCTTTTGTTCGGGAAGTAATTCTAACCACGGTGGGGGAGTCCTTTCAGCTGCTCTTTCCATTAACTCAATTAAACGGGCAGATTCCCTGCTCTTTTCGCGGATTGCGATTAGATCACCAACCCGCACTTTAAAAGAAGGAATATTTACTTTCCTGCCATTAACCAAAAAATGACCATGTCGAACCAATTGACGGGCTTCTGATCGAGAAGCGGCCAAACTTAAGCGATATACCACACTGTCCAGCCTTCTTTCGAGAAGCTTAAGCAGGTTTTCGCCAGTTACGCCTTTTTCACGTTCAGCTTCCTCAAAGTAATTGCGGAACTGGGTTTCCAGTACATGATAAATACGACGCGCTTTCTGCTTTTCCCTGAGCTGAAGGCCGTATTCACTTTGTTTTGCCCGCCGCTTTTGACCGTGTATGCCGGGCGGATAACCGCGCCGTTCAACAGAACACCTTGTTGTGTAACATCTTTCTCCTTTTAAGAATAATTTAACGCCTTCACGACGGCAGAGTCGACACTGAGGACCCGTATACCTCGCCATCTAATTGATTTACCTCCCGTCCTAGTTGGATAGAATTAAACTCTCCTGCGTTTTGGTGGCCGGCAGCCATTATGAGGAATTGGGGTAACATCCTTAATTAAGCTTACTTCAAGACCAACAGCCTGTAATGAACGTATAGCTGCCTCACGACCGGAGCCCGGACCTTTTACAAGAACCTCGACCTGTTTCATGCCATGTTCCATAGCTTCCTTCCCTGCTGTTTCAGCTGCCATTTGAGCAGCAAAAGGAGTGCTCTTGCGCGAACCCTTAAAACCGACAGTTCCCGCGCTGGACCATGAAATAGCATTTCCTTTTGTATCTGTAATGGTAATCACTGTATTATTAAAAGTAGATTTAATATGGGCTACACCCTGATCAATATTTTTTCGCTCCCGCCGTTTAGTTCGAACCTGTCGACGAGCCATCCTAACACCTCCCTTTATCTTTCACCGTGCTGCGGTGTCATTTTTACTTCTTGCGGCGTACACCTACGGTCTTGCGCGGTCCTTTCCGGGTACGGGCGTTTGTTTTTGTCCGTTGGCCCCTGACAGGCATACCGCGGCGGTGACGAAGGCCACGGTAACATCCAATTTCAATAAGCCTTTTTATGTTCAGGGCTATTTCCCTGCGCAGATCACCTTCAACTTGATGATTCTTTTCAATAATCTCCCTGAGCTTGTTTACTTCCTCCTCGGCCAGGTTTCTTACCCTGGTATCAGGGTTTAATTTTGCGCTGGTTATTATCTTTTTGGCCTGTGAACGCCCGATACCATAAATATATGTAATGGCAACTTCCACACGTTTATCACGAGGCAAATCCACCCCTGCAATACGCGCCATTAAGTTTAGACACCTCCTTCAGACCTCAAATACTTACTTTTTTATCCTTGCCTCTGTTTATGTTTTGGGTTCTCACAGATTACCCTAATCTTGCCATGGCGTCGAATGATTTTACACTTCTCACAAATCAACTTCACGGATGGCCGTACTTTCATTTTACTTCAACCCCCCAAAAACCTTTCAACAGTCTACTTGTATCGATAAACAATGCGGCCCCGGCTTAAATCATAAGGGGACAACTCTACCATTACTCTGTCTCCGGCAAGAATCCGAATAAAATTCATCCTTATTTTGCCGGATACATGGGCCAGTACTTTGTGACCATTTTCCAGCTTTACCCGGAACATCGCATTGGGAAGCGGTTCAATTACAGTACCTTCCACCTCGATAACATCCTGTTTTGACATAGCTACCCCCTTTTCACCAGTGTTTCGGCCATTAAACGCTTCATTATATTACGCACCTCAAGATCTGTAATACGCTGACCGGATTTTTTTTTCTCCTCTATTTCACCGGATTTTTGTGAATAAGCCATCAGGTGCTTAATATTTTTCTTTTTTGGCGCAGTAAGTTTCCGGATTTTTCCGTCAACAACCTGAACCATGTTATCACTTAAAGTATCAATAATAATATATAGCTTTCCCGCATCCCGGCCGGCAATGGAACATACCAAACGACCAGGTAAAAATTTTTTTTCCATGACCATGATCTCCTCAATTAAAGCCGCGTTAAAATCTCCGGTTCTCCTTCGGTAATGGCCACGGTATGTTCAAAATGGGCCGATAGCTCCGCATCCTTAGTAATTACCGTCCAGTTATCAGCTAGAGTATATACTTCGTGTGTGCCGATGTTGACCATTGGTTCGATAGCCAGGGTCATCCCGGACTTAAGTCTTATTCCACGGTTTGGCTGACCGAAATTTGGAACCTGTGGTTCCTCATGCATACTTTTACCAATTCCATGCCCAACATAATCTCTTACAACAGAATAACCGTTTTTCTCTACATGTGTTTGAATAGCATTGGATATATCCGACAAACGGTTTCCTTCACGAGCTTTTCTAATACCCTCATACAAAGACTCTTCGGTAATTTTTAGAAGCCTTAATGCTTTTTCAGTAACATTTCCTACAGGAAATGAATGTGCGCCGTCACCATAGTATCCATTTATTTCCGTCCCTATGTCAATACTTATAATATCTCCGTCCTTTAATTTTCTTAAACCAGGAATACCGTGAACAACTTCCTCGTTTATAGAAACACAGATGCAGGCAGGAAAACCATATAAACCTTTGAAAGCCGGTTTTGCGCCATGACTGATAATATATTCCTCCGCAGCGCAAGCTAATTCTGCGGTCGTTACACCAGGTTTGATTAACTTAAAAAGTTCTGTAAAGGTCCCGGCCACTACCCTTCCGGCATCACGCATATATGCTATCTCTCGTTTTGATTTTATGGTTATCATTGACCATACTCCATTTTACTTGATGAAACCGTGGTAACTCCGCATCAGCATCTGGGACTCTATTTGTTTCATTGTATCCAACGCCACTCCTACAACGATGAGAAGCGCAGTCCCACCAAAATAAACGTTAGGAATACGTGTCGCCAATAAAACAAAGTTTGGTAAAATTGCTATTAAAGCCAAAAACACTGCGCCTACAAGAGTTACCTTACTCATTACCTTGCTTATATACTCGGCGGTCGGTCTGCCTGGACGTATCCCGGGAATAAAACCGCCATATTTTTTAATATTTTCCGCTACATCCGAGGGGTTCATTATCACTGTTGTATAGAAAAAAGTAAAACCAATTACCAGCAAGGCATATATAATTGTGTGCGCAGCTGTTCCCCAATCAAAATAAGTCGTATACCAGGCGGAAAACTTTTCTCCTGAAAACCATTGAACCAACTGTTGGGGAAACATCAATATGGACGACGCGAAGATTACAGGAATAACACCTGCCTGGTTTACCCTGAGCGGAATATGCGTGCTTTGGCCTCCGTAAACCCGTCTTCCAACCACACGCTTGGCATACTGCACAGGAATCCTTCGCTGACCCTCATTGATTAGGACAATACATGCTATTACCAGGATTCCAATAATAACAAGCAGAAGAATGTTGAAATAACTTATTGTGCCTGCCTGAATGTATTCTACCGACCTGACTATACCGGAAGGCACACGTGACACTATACCGGCAAAGATTAAAAGTGATATCCCGTTGCCGATTCCTTTTTCTGTAATTTGCTCCCCTATCCACATCAAAAATGCAGTCCCGGCAGTTAAAGTCAAAGAAACTAAAAGGTATTGGTCCAGAGCTGGTCTTATAAAGGCGTTTTTAAGCGCTATACTCATACCAATTGCCTGTATAAAAGCCAACACAACCGTCAAATAGCGGGTATACTGTGTTATTTTCCTGCGTCCTTCTTCGCCTTCCTTGGCTAAACGCTCGAGGTGAGGAATAACAACAGTTAATAACTGCATGATAATTGAAGCGTTTATATAAGGGGTTATGCTCATTGCGAAAACAGAAAACTTTTTAAACGCGCCGCCCGAGATCACATCAAAGAATCCGAAAAGAGCGCCTTGTGAAACAAGGTTTGAAAATACCTCTGTATTAATACCCGGAACAGGAACATGCGCTCCCAGCCTGAAGACAAACAACATAAGTATGGTAAAAATCAGTTTCTGCCTGAGATCGCCTATTTTTAACGCGCCCATCAAGCTATTGATCATTAGTGATCACCTCGACCTTACCGCCTGCGGCAATAATCTTTTCTGCGGCAGTTTTGCTAAAAAAGTGCGCTTGAACAGTCAGTGCTCTGGTTAACTCACCCTGTCCGAGTATTTTTATGCCGTCACCTATTTTTTTAACTATCCGGGAGGACTTCAGTTCCATGGGCGAGACCAGTGTCCCGTCTTCAAAACGATTCAAAACTTCAACATTTACACCGGTAATATGCTTTTTGAAAGGAGCATTTGTAAAACCTCTTTTGGGCAGACGACGCTGTAAAGGCATCTGTCCACCTTCAAAACCAGGACGAACTCCGCCGCCGGAACGAGACTTTTGTCCTTTTGAACCTCTGCCAGCCGTCTTACCCTGGCCACTGCCAATACCTTGTCCTTTGCGGTTTGGTTTCTTCCTGGCGCCTGGAGCAGGTTGCAGTTCGTTTAACAATACCACTATAACACCTCCCCACAACTAATACGAAAAGCTACAACTTTATCATTATCCCAATGTTTAAGGGCTTTTTTTCAAAATTAGAAACCGCGTCTAGTGTTTTATGTCGCTGTCGTGAAAGCGGCCTGTTCTCCATAACCTTTCCAATCAAGATCCTCTTGCTGTTTACCACGCAAGTGAGCTACCTCAGCAGGTGTTTTAAGTCCTTTTAGAGCTTTCACTGTGGCGTGAACCACATTGTTTGCGTTATGCGAACCTAAAGATTTGGTTAAAATATCTCGAACACCGGCCAATTCCAAAATAGCCCGGACTGGTCCACCTGCAATGACTCCCGTCCCAGGCGCTGCGGGTTTTAGAAGCACTTTTCCCGCCCCAAAAATCCCTACTACCTCATGAGGAATAGTAGTACCAATGACAGGAACTTTAATCATATTTTTTTTGGCATCTTCAATCCCCTTGCGAATAGCTTCGGGAACCTCCCCGGCCTTGCCTAATCCTGCGCCCACATGACCATCGCTGTCACCAACAACAACAAGGGCTGAAAAGCTAAAACGACGTCCTCCTTTGACAACCTTGGCAACACGGTTGACATAAACCACTTTCTCACTTAACTCCAGTTTATTGGCATCTATCCGTGACACCCATCCACCTCCTTAATATTCAAATATTTCTTTTAAAACTCCAAACCGCCTTCTCTTGCGGCTTCAGCCAGTGCCTTTATACGGCCATGATACAAATAACCGGCTCTATCAAAAACTACATTTTTAACTCCTGCCTGGATTGCTTTTTGAGCCACCAATTTTCCAACCGCGGCAGCGGCTGCCGTATTTCCACCGCTTTTCAAGTCATCCTTTAACTCAGGAGAAAGAGATGAAACAGAAATCACCGTCATCCCCTGGTTGTCATCAATTATATTGGCGTATATATGATTCAGGCTGCGGAAAACATTTAGCCTCGGCCGGGAAGCAGTGCCCTTTATTTTCCTGCGCACCCGCCATCTGCGTTCGCAGCGCAATTTCTCACGGCTGGTTTTTTTAATCAATCTGCTTACCTCCTAATTCTTTGTTCGGACGCTTACTTCTTTCCCTTGCCGCCAGCTTTACCAGCTTTTCTTCTAATCTTTTCTCCCTCGTATTTTATCCCTTTTGCTTTGTATGGTTCTGGCTCGCGGACAGCGCGTATCTTTGCCGCCAGATTGCCGACCCTCTCTTTATCCGTCCCTTTAACAATAACCCTGGTCGGCGCAGGAACATCTATTTCCAGCCCTTCCTCAGGAACTATTTCAACGGGGTGAGAATATCCCATCAATAGAACAAGTTTATTTCCCTGTTTGCTGGCCCGGTAACCTACACCAGTGAGCTCCAGGGTCTTTTCGAACCCGTTCGTTACACCTATGACCATATTATTTATCAAAGTGCGGGTTAGACCATGTAAGGAACTATGCAGTTTTGAATCCGAAGGCCTTTCAACTAAAACACGATCGCTTTCTTTGCGAATCACCATATCAGGATGAATATCCCTGACCAGCTGACCTTTTGGACCCTTCACGGAAACCCTGTTTTCAACGACCTGCACATCTACGGCTCCAGACAACATTACAGGCTGTTTACCTATACGCGACATTTATATATCACCTCCTTCAAGGCTACCAGACGTAGCAGATAACCTCCCCTCCTAAACCCAGCTTGCGCGCCTTTTTATCTGTCATAATACCTCGGGAAGTAGAGATAATTGCTATCCCCAACCCTCCCAACACACGTGGAATTGCATCTTTTCTTGCGTAAACTCTTAACCCGGGTTTGCTAATCCTTTTGATTCCTGCAATTACCCTTTGCTTTTCGGGTCCGTATTTCATAAATACCCTTATAACGCCCTGTTTTCCATCATTAATAAATTCGAAATCCCTAATTAGGCCTTCTTCTTTTAAAATACCGGCAATAGCCTGTTTCACTCTCGAAGCAGGAGCTTCAACTTTATCATGATATACTACATTAGCATTCTTAATCCGGATTAAAAAATCCGCCACTGGATCCGTCATCACCATGAAAACCTGCCCCCTTTCTACCAGCTTGCCTTACGCACACCAGGAATTTCTCCTCTGTAAGACAACATCCTAAAACAAATCCTACAAATGCCGAACCTGCGTATATAAGCACGGGGCCTACCACATAACATGCATCTATTGTATTTGCGCACTTTAAACTTTGGCTCAAGCATGGCTTTATTAACCAAAGACTTTTTTGCCATCATTCCCCTCCTTATAATTGGGATATTTACACATATCCGTTTTCCAAACTTTTTACTTTCCTCAAGCAGAAGCAACGTCTGCTTTTTGCCGGCCTGATACTGTTTTAAAAGGCATCCCCATCAAGCCCAGGAAAAACCTTGCTTCTTCATCGCTTTTAGCTGTTGTAACAAAAATTATATCCATCCCTCTGATTTTTTCAATTTTGTCATATTCGATTTCCGGAAAGATTAGCTGTTCCTTAATGCCCAGGCTGTAATTACCGCGCCCGTCAAACGAATCAGGGGAAACCCCCCGGAAATCCCTTACTCTGGGAAGCGCTATGTTGAATAACTTATCTACAAATTCGTACATACGGTTCCCGCGCAAGGTCACCTTACAGCCTATCCTCATTCCCTGGCGCAGTTTGAAGGCAGCAATTGATCTTTTAGCTTTGGTTATTACAGGGCGCTGCCCCGTAATGATCGCCAGGTCGCTTACTGCCGCATCCAAAGCTTTGCTGTTTTGGATAGCGTCGCCAACTCCCATATTGATCACAACTTTTTCTAACCTGGGCGCCTGCATGATATTAGAGTAGCTGAACCTTTCAACCATTGCCTTTATTACTTCGCCGCTATATTTATCCTTCAATCTTGGCATTTAGATTATCCCCCTTGTTCCATTTCCCAAAGCCGGTTAACTGAAAGACTCTCCGCATTTTTTGCAGACACGAACTTTTTTCCCATCTTCCAGTATGGTCCGGGCGGGTCGTGTCGGTTTGTTGCATTTATTACAAACCAGCATAACATTTGAACAATGTATCGGGGCTTCCTTTTCCATAATTCCCCCTTGCGGCATTGACCGGGTAGGGCGCGAGTGGCGTTTTACTTTATTTACGCCTTCAACTATCACCCTGCTCTTCTTGGGTTCCACAGACAGCACTTTTCCCCGTTTGCCAGCATCTTTTCCTGTAATAATTAAAACATTGTCTCCCTTGCGCACATGAACTGGGGGCATTTTCACACCTCCTTTTTGTACTTCTCAAACAACTTCTTTCTTGGAATTGAAAAACCCTTATTGATCTCACTTCTTTTACTTTAGATAACTTCCGGGGCCAGAGATACGATTTTCATGAAATCACGCTCTCTTAGTTCCCTGGCTACGGGACCAAAAATTCTTGTCCCTTTTGGACTTTTATCATCTTTGATGATCACGGCGGCATTTTCATCAAACTTTATGTATGAGCCGTCTATACGCCTGACTTCCTTCTTTGTGCGCACAATAACAGCTTTTACAACATCACCCTTTTTTACCACGCCACCGGGTGTGGCTTCTTTTACAGCAGCTACAATTTCATCACCCAAACCGGCATAACGCCTTTTCGAACCACCAAGAACCCTTATACACATCAGACGTCGTGCGCCAGTATTATCTGCCGCTTTCAGGATAGTCTGGACTTGAATCAACTGACGTTCCCCCCCCTGATACTACACTTGCTCAGCTCTCTCCAATACTTCAACAACACGCCATCTTTTATCCTTTGATAAAGGACGGGTTTCCATAATACGCACTTTATCTCCAATCCGGCAAGTATTCTGCCCATCGTGAGCTTTAAACTTTCTTGTTTTCCGGATAGTCCGCTGATATAGGGGATGCCTTACCAAAGTCTCTACGGCAACCACAATGGTTTTATCCATCTTATCACTCACAACTCGTCCTATTCTTATCTTACTTAAATTCCTAACCAACAAGCCTCACCCCCTTGGACATGCTTATATTAAAAGGTTCGAATTCCCAGTTCCCGTTCGCGAAGAACAGTTTTTAAGTGGGCAATGTTTCTGCGTACTTCCTTTATCCTACTGGGATTATCAAGCTGGTTGGTGACCAGTTGGAATCTTAATTTAAACAGCTCATCTTTGGATTCTCCCAGCTTTTTAACCAATTCTTCATCAGTCAAATCCTGCAAATCCTTAATTTTCATTAACCTCACTTCCCTCCTCGCGCTTCACAAACCTGGTTTTAACGGGCAGTTTATGAGCCGCCAGCCGCAAGGCCTCTTTTGCAGTCTCTTCGTCTACTCCATCAACCTCAAAAAGCATTCTGCCAGGTTTAACAACCGCCACCCAGTACTCCGGTGTTCCTTTGCCGCTTCCCATTCTTGTTTCAGCAGGTTTAGTCGTAATTGGACGATCGGGATAAATCCTGATCCAAACTTTACCGCCGCGTTTCATATAACGGGTTAGCGCAATACGGCCAGCCTCGATCTGCCTGTTTGTTATCCAGCATGCTTCCAGTGATTGCAATCCGTAACTGCCGAACTGAACTTTTGCTCCCCTCACAGCCTTGCCCTTGGTACCGGGACGGTGCTGTTTACGATATTTAACCCTTTTGGGCATTAACATCAGACACTAACCCCCTGAGCAGTGGCAGCCTTGTTTTTACGTGGCATTACCTCACCTTTGTAGATCCACACTTTAATACCAATTCTGCCATATGTAGTTTTAGCTTCACAAAAACCATAGTCTATATCAGCCCTTAATGTATGTAAAGGCACTTTTCCTTCACTATACCATTCAGACCTTGCAATTTCCGCTCCAGCCAAACGTCCGCTGCAGGCAACCTTAATGCCTTTAGCGCCCTGTTTCATAGCTCTCATAACGACCTGCTTCATAGCCCGCCTAAAGGCCGCTCTTTTTTCTATCTGGGCGGCGACATTCTCCGCTACCAACTGGGCGTCTATTTCCGGTACTTTTATTTCAACAATATTAACATGCACCTGTTTCCCTGTTTTTGACTCCAATTCTTTACGTAAGACTTCAACTTCCGCTCCGCCGCGTCCGATCACTATACCGGGCCTTGAAGCGTAAATACTTATTCTGATTCGGTTCGCCGCCCGTTCAATTTGCACACGCGAAACTCCTGCGGCATATAGTTTCTCTTTAATAAACTTTCTTATCTTGACATCTTCATAAAGTATACTGGCAAAAACCTTTTTGTTAGCATACCATTTACCGTCCCAATCCCTGATAATCCCTAAACGCAAACCCACAGGATGTACTTTCTGACCCACAAAAAATCCTCCTTAAATAGAGTTCTTCTCCTTCACAACTACTGTTATATGACTGGTACGTTTACGGATGACGTTAGCGCGTCCATAAGCCCTGGGCCGGAAACGTTTAAGTGTTGGTCCCTGATCCACATAGGCTGCAAAGACAAACAAATCATCTTCATTCATCTCATAATTGTGCCCGGCATTTGCGGCGGCAGAACGAACAACCTTGGCCACCGGTACAGATGCGCGATTGGGAGTAAATTTCAGTATGGCCAGAGCCTCGTTAACATTCTTTCCTCTTATAAGGTTAATAACATCGCGGACTCTCACCGGAGAAATCCGTATATATTTAGCAACTGCTTTGGCTTCCATGTAAAGTCTCCCCTAAAAAGTTATTTGAGTGCCGTAGATCGCTCTGTGTGAGCGCCATGGCCCCTGAAAAGACGGGTAGGAGCAAATTCGCCCAATTTATGCCCTACCATGTCTTCGGTAACATATATAGGCACATGCCTGCGGCCGTCATGAACAGCTAGTGTATGACCGATCATCTGCGGAAATATCGTTGATCTCCTCGACCAGGTTTTGATTACTCTCTTTTCTCCTTTTACATTCATGCCTTCTACCTTACCGAGCAGTTTATCATCGCAGTATGGACCCTTTTTTAAAGAACGACCCATAATCCTGCACCCCCTTTACAACTTTAGACGCTTGTAAAATTATTTCGTTCTCCTTTTGACGATTAACCGGTCACTGGGCTTTTTCTTGCGCGTCCGCGCTCCTAATGCAGGTTTTCCCCAGGGAGTAACAGGATTGCGACCGATGGGCGATCTGCCTTCACCGCCGCCGTGGGGATGATCTACGGGATTCATAACTACTCCACGAACAGTAGGCCTCGTTCCCAACCAGCGTGCACGACCAGCTTTACCAATTACTATATTTTCATGCTCAATATTGCCAACCTGACCAATGGTAGCCCTGCAATCCCGTAAAACAAGCCGCATTTCACCGGAAGGCAGACGAAGGTGAACATATCTTCCTTCCTTGGCCATCAACTGCGCTGACCCACCTGCCGAACGGACCAACTGCCCGCCGCCGCCCGGATGCAGTTCAATATTATGAATAAGTGTACCGAGCGGTATATCCTTCAAAGGCAGCGTGTTGCCAACCTTTATGTCTGAGCCGGATCCGGAAAAAACAGTCATCCCGACTTCAAGGCCGAGAGGAGCCACAATGTATCTTTTCTCCCCGTCTTTATATTTCAGCAAAGCAATTCTGGCTGCGCGGTTGGGATCATATTCTATAGTGGCAACACTGGCCGGGATTCCGTCCTTACTTCTCTTAAAGTCAATAATTCTGTACATCCTCTTGTGGCCGCCGCCGCGATGCCGCACAGTTATTTTGCCATAGGCGTTTCGGCCGGAAATTCTCTTAAGGGGCTTTAAAAGGGATTTTTCAGGCTTATCAGAGGTTATCTCTGAAAAGGCGGAAACAGTAACAAACCTTTGCCCCGGTGACGTCGGTCTAAATTTTTTAACTGCCACTTAAGTTCTACCCCTTTTGATCAACTAAAGATCTCAATTTTATCCCCTTCTTTAAGGGTTACGATAGCTTTCTTGCGATCAGGCCTATGGCCTGGAATATTGCGTACTCTAACCGGTTTTCCTTTAACATTGATAGTGTTAATCTTAAGCACTTTTACTTTGAAGAGTTCTTCAACCGCTTTTTTTATTTCAATTTTGTTTGCCGCCGGGTCGACGGCAAAAGTATACTTGTTCTGCCCGGCCAGGGAGTAACTCTTCTCTGTAACTAAAGGCCACTTAATAATATCACGCGGGTTCTTCATTCAAGAGAGCCTCCTCAATCCCGGCAAGGGCATCTTTAGTAGCAATCAGTGTTTCATAAACCAGGAGATCGTATATGTTCAGACCTTCTATGGTTAACGTTTTGACGTCTGAAATATTACGGGCAGACTTATATACGTTTTCGTCCTTTGATACGGTAACCAGAAGGGCCCCACCTGATATTTTAAGATTATCCAAAATATTGATTATGTCCTTTGTCCGGGGTCTTTCTAACTTTAGTTCTTCAAGTACGATTAATTTGTCTTCCATAATCTTGGAAGAAAGAACGGATTTCAAAGCTAACCGGCGCACTTTCCTGGGAAGGGTGTAGCTGTAGTCGCGAGGGTGCGGGCCAAAAACTATACCCCCACCACGCCAGATCGGTGAACGTATACTGCCGTGTCTCGCTCTTCCGGTGCCTTTCTGGCGCCAAGGCTTCCGTCCTCCTCCATGAACCTCTCCGCGTGTTTTTGTATCACTGGCGCCGCTTCTGCTGCCTGCCAGATACCTGATTACGGCATCATGCACAGCTGTATTATTAACAGGAGCGCCAAACACCTGGTTGCTTAGTTCAAGTTTTCCCATTAAATCGCCGTTAACATTGTACATTGAAACTTCGGGCATTAAATTACCCCCCCCTATGATCGAGCCGGGACGCTGTTTTTGACCATTACCAGACTGCCCCTGAACCCGGGTACGGCCCCTCTGACAGCCAATACGTTACGTTCTGCGTCAACTCGTACTATTTCAAGGTTTTGCGCCGTAACTCTTTCCGTGCCATAGTGTCCGGGAAGCCTTCTGCCTTTGAAAACACGTGCCGGACCCTTGGCGGCCAGTGATCCTGGCCTGCGGTGGTACTTGGATCCGTGGGCCATCGGGCCGCGGTGAAAACCGTGCCTTTTGATACCGCCTGCAAAACCGTGTCCTTTGGAGATGCCTACAATATTGACTATTTCCCCAACCTTGAAAAGATCGGCTTTTATTTCTTCACCAATTTGGTAAAGACCACTGTCAGGCACACGGAATTCTCTAAGTACATTTAAAGGTTTTAAACCCGCCCTTGCAAAGTGCCCTTTCAAGGGTTTATTAAACCTATACTCTTTTTTTTCTTCGAAACCAAGCTGTATGGCGCTGTAACCATCATGCTCGGGTGTCTTTTTCTGAACGACAACACAGGGGCCCGCCTTAATAAGGGTAACTGGAATAGTTACACCTTCACCGGTGAAAACCTGTGTCATTCCAACCTTTCTGCCTAAGATTCCTCCAGGCATGAGAAACACGCCTCCCTATTATAATTCATCTACCTTAGCTGCCCTAAAGCTTTATCTCAATATCCACACCGGCCGGCAGGTCCAAGCGCATCAATGCGTCTACCGTCTTGGGTGTCGGATCGAGAATGTCGACCAAGCGCTTGTGGGTTCTCATTTCAAATTGCTCCCTTGAGTCCTTATCTTTGTGGGGAGAACGCAATATGGTGTAGATATTCTTCTCTGTTGGCAAAGGAATGGGGCCGGCTACGCTGGCGCCTGTCCTCTTTGCTGTTTCCACAATTTTCTGGGCCGACTGGTCGAGAGTATTGTGATCATATGCCTTAAGACGGATCCTTATTTTTTGGTTATTCATCTCTACCTCCTTCTTCGGAGAAGAAACCAGCTTACACAGTACCGGAATAAGCTATTCAATAACAGAGGTTACTACCCCGGCGCCAACTGTACGGCCGCCTTCCCGAATTGCAAAATGCGAACTTTCCTCAATAGCAACAGGTGTAATCAGCTTAATAGCCAGGCGAATATGGTCTCCAGGCATAACCATTTCAACTTCTTCAGGCAGGGTAATTACTCCCGTAACATCTGTCGTGCGGAAATAAAACTGAGGCCGGTAACCATTGAAAAATGGCGTATGGCGTCCGCCTTCTTCTTTGGTCAGAACATAAATCTCGGCGTTGAAATGAGTATGCGGTTTAATGCTTCCGGGTTTGGCCAGAACCTGTCCGCGCTCAACATCTTTACGTTCTACACCGCGCAGCAGACATCCTATATTGTCTCCCGCCTCACCACGGTCCAAGATCTTGCGGAACATTTCTACACCTGTTACGACGGTTTTGCGGGGTTTATCCATTAATCCTACAATTTCTACCTCTTCGCCAACTTTAACAGTTCCCCTTTCTACGCGTCCTGTTGCTACAGTGCCGCGTCCTGTAATTGTGAACACATCTTCAACAGGCATTAAGAAAGGTTTATCAGTATCCCGTTCAGGTGTAGGAACGTATCTGTCAACTGCAGCCAACAGTTCCCAGATTGATTTGCACCATTCGCAATCAGGCTTGCCGCAGCCGCATTCCCCTGCCTTTAAGGCGGAACCAATTATTATAGGAGTTTCATCGCCGGGGAATTCATAGCTTGAAAGCAGTTCTCTCACTTCAAGCTCTACAAGTTCGAGAAGTTCGGGATCGTCTACCATGTCGGATTTGTTCATGTAAACTACAATTGATGGCACGTTAACCTGCCTGGCCAAAATAATATGTTCACGTGTCTGGGGCATTGGGCCGTCTGCCGCCGAAACAACAAGAATTGCGCCATCCATCTGTGCGGCTCCAGTGATCATGTTTTTGATATAGTCAGCGTGTCCGGGGCAGTCAACATGGGCATAATGCCTGTTATCAGTTTCGTATTCCACGTGGGCTGTATTGATTGTTAAGCCCCGTTCCTTTTCTTCCGGCGCGTTGTCTATTTCTTCATATTTCTTTACCGTCGCCTTTCCTACCGTAGCAAGCACCCTTGTGATAGCGGAAGTTAAAGTCGTTTTTCCATGGTCAACGTGACCAATCGTTCCAATGTTTACATGAGGCTTTGTTCGCTGGAATTTTGCTTTTGCCATAAAATACTCCTCCTTAAAAATATTAAAGATTACATGCGTACGCCATTTCTTGCTTGATGAAAAAACTCTGCCCCGACTTTTTATAATGGACAAACTTGTTTAATATAAATTTTTTATACTGCCGCCGCGCCGGGCAACAATTTCTTCCGCCAACTGTAATGGCACCTCACCATAATGACTGAACTGCATTGTATATGTCCCCCGTCCTTGAGTACGCGAGCGAAGGGCGGTTGCATATCCAAACATTTCAGCCAACGGAACGCTTCCCCGGACTATTCTTGCTGTACCCCTCGATTCCATCTCTTCGATCTGACCTCTACGGGCGTTTAGATCTCCAATTACGTCACCAACATACTCTTCTAAAACCACCACCTCGATTTTTATAACAGGTTCTAAAAGAATAGGTTTGGCTTTTTGTACTGCGCCTTTAAAACCTATTGATGCTGCGATTTTAAAGGCAACATCAGAAGAATCGACCTCGTGGTAACTCCCGTCAAGCAGGGTTGCCTTAAGATCCGTTAATGGAAAACTGGCCAAAACCCCGTTCTCCAAAGCTTCTCTAATTCCGGACTCTATAGTGGGTATATATTCCCTGGGAATTGCACCCCCTACAATCTTGTTAACAAATTCAAAGCCCGCCCCGCGTTCTGATGGTTCTACTTCCAGAATTACATGCCCGTATTGTCCCCGTCCCCCAGTTTGGCGGATGTACTTTCCTTCAGCTTTGCCGATTGCTAAAACCGTTTCTTTGTATGCAACCTGCGGACGGCCAACGTTTGCTTCCACTTTAAATTCACGCAGCAGCCGGTCAATGATAATTTCCAGATGCAATTCTCCCATGCCCGAAATAATAATCTGGCCTGTCTCGCCATTTGTATAAATTTTAAATGTGGGGTCTTCTTCTGCCAACTTAACCAGGGCTACGCCCATCTTGTCCTGGTCAGCGACCGTTCTGGGTTCAATTGCTACTGAAATAACCGGGTCGGGAAACTCCATTGATTCCAGCAAAATAGGATTCTGCTCAAAACAAAGTGTGTCACCCGTAGTTGTTTTCCTTAAACCAACAACAGCAACAATATCACCGGCATAAATTTCGTTGACATCCTCTCTGTGATTGGCATGCATACGCAGAATCCGGCCAATCCTTTCCCGCTGATCCTTGGTGGAATTGTAGACATAAGAACCTGTACTTAGTTTTCCCGAATATACCCTAATAAATGTTAGCTTGCCAACATATGGATCTGTCATAATCTTGAAAGCCAGAGCAGAAAAGGGTTCATCATCGCTTGACATCCGTTTCTCTTCCTGCCCTGTTACGGGAACAATCCCTTTAATGGGAGGCAAATTAATAGGAGCGGGGAGAAAATCCACGATTGCATCTAAAAGCTGCTGTACACCTTTGTTCTTAAATGAAGAACCGCAGAGAACAGGAACCATTTTAACTGAAATAGTAGCTTTGCGTATGCTTCGCTTTATGTCTTCCTCGCTTAATTCATCACCTTCAAGATACTTGAGCATTATTTCTTCATCTTGTTCAGCAATAATTTCAATTAATTTTTCACGGTATTCCGCAGCCAGATCAGCCAGATCAGCTGGAATATCCGCTTCTTCTATCCTAGTTCCAAGCTCATCTACAAATCTCAATGTTTTATTTCTAATCAGGTCTATCACACCAACAAAATTCTCTTCGCTTCCGATAGGCAGCTGAATAGCAACAGGATTTGCTCCTAAACGTTCCTTAATCATGGCAAGTGATTGAAAAAAATCGGCGCCAATACGGTCCATCTTGTTAATGTATGCTATCCGCGGGACGCCATATTTGTCCGCCTGTCTCCAAACGGTTTCCGATTGCGGCTCGACACCGCCTACAGAACAAAAAATAGCTACCGAACCATCCAATATCCTCAGTGACCGTTCTACCTCGACCGTAAAGTCAACGTGCCCGGGCGTATCGATAATGTTGATACAAAATCCCTTCCATTGACAGGTAGTGGCGGCTGAAGTAATTGTAATACCCCTTTCCTGCTCCTGAACCATCCAGTCCATTGTGGAAGAACCGTCATGAACCTCTCCCATTCTATGTACCCTGCCGGAATAAAAAAGCATACGTTCGGTAGTGGTGGTCTTACCGGCGTCAATATGAGCCATGATGCCAATGTTGCGCGTCTTTTCCAATGGAAATTGCCGTGCCACCATAGTACCTCCGTTTACCATCTATAATGTGCAAATGCCCTGTTTGCTTCCGCCATTCTGTGCGTATCTTCTCTCTTTTTTGCAGAAGCTCCGGTATTATTTGCAGCATCCATTATTTCCTGAGCCAGTTTTTCTTCCATGCTTTTTCCGCTTCGTTCCCGCGCATATTTTGTGATCCAACGGATGGCCAAAGTTTGCCTGCGTTCGGGCCGAACCTCTATGGGAACCTGGTAGTTGGCGCCTCCTACACGGCGGGCCTTGACCTCCAGAATCGGCATTACATTTTTCATTGCGCTTTCAAAGACTGAAAGTGGGCTTTTCCCCGCCTTTTGCTGAATAATTTCAAAAGCCCCGTAACAAATGCCTTCCGATATGCTCTTTTTACCTTTCAACATAATCTGGTTGATCAATTTTGCTACAGTTTTGCTGTTATAGACGGGATCTGGAGCCATGTCCTTTCTGAAAACATTACCCCTTCTAGGCATCCTTTCCCTCCTTTACTTTATGAAATATAGATATTTTATAATTATTTTATTTTTTAGGCCGCTTGGTCCCATATTTTGAACGGCTGCGGTTACGGTTTTGAACCCCCGCTGAATCAAGAGTTCCGCGCACAACATGATACCTCACGCCAGGAAGATCCTTTACACGACCCCCCCTGACTAAAACCACAGAGTGCTCCTGAAGGTTGTGTCCAATTCCCGGGATATACGACGTTACCTCAATTCCATTTACCAACCTTACACGCGCTACTTTCCGCAATGCTGAATTAGGCTTTTTAGGAGTTGTGGTATATACCCTTGTGCAGACCCCTCTTTTTTGCGGGCATTCTTTCAAAGCAGGAGCAGAGGACTTTTCAAGAATTTCCTCTCTTCCCCTGCGTATAAGCTGACTGATTGTCGGCACACCATGCCCCTCCTCTTTTTTGCGCTTATGCGTCTAGAACGGCTGCCACTGCGCATCCAACTTCTATGCCGCAGATCCTGCCAAGATTATACATTGTTTCAATTTCCACAACCGGTATACCCTGGCTTTGGCAGGCCTGTAAAACGATCTGGGTAACTTGCCTCTCGGCGTCGAGGGCAATATAGACAACTTTTACCTGTCCCCGTTTAATAGCTTTTAAGGTTTGCTTAGAACCTACT
>DIEU01000022.1 GCA_002418775.1 Firmicutes bacterium UBA5766 | reverse complement strand
CACCACTGTGCAAGTAAGGATTTTAATAATAAAAGCAACCATTAGCTTTTTTTGTAAGCGATAAGTCCCTATTTCAGGTCGACTGATTAGTTATATGCTTTATACGATTTCCATTTCCATTGAACATTACTAACCTAAATGAATCTACAAGTACATTAAAATTAAAAGAGAGGATATATAACGATGAATACTTTTAAAAAACCTATTATTAACTTAATTACATTTGTTGTAATATCATTTTGCTTTATAGTAAACATGATATGTGTAACACAAGCTCAATCCTATGTTTCACAAAAAGGAAGCGAAGAGGATATAAAAATTCAATTGGAATCTGAGCTTAAAAATTCCATACCATTTCTTGAAGAAACTGATCGTGACAATGTTACAATAATAAATACAGATTTGGGTTATTCATATAACGAGAAAGAAGGATTATTGAAAATTGATGTCTATAAAGTAGATGGAAATGGTATGGTTACATTGAAGACCGGTCAGAAGGTACCTGTTTTACAAGAAAAAGAACTAGACTTATCAAATGATATTGGGACTTTAGCCACTTATGAACCATATAGACGCGTAAAAAGCAAAAATGGTTACCGAAAATGTGAGGGTTATATTAACCTTCCAACCAGTTCTAATCTTAGAGGTGTTGATAGTTCAGGAGAGGCAGCTTATAATTATTTTGGTATTGAAAATACATCTGGAGTAAACGATGAATGTGGTTTGTTTTATGCGTCTGGCATTTACAACAACAAGTGGTGGGTTTACCATAATTTTAATGGAACCTGGGTAGCGGATTGGAAACCAACTAGTGGGATATCTCCGGGTACGCGTGTCTTTATGAGACTATATGTTCCACAAGACAACCAGCTTGCTTTTAGGTATGAATATAGTGGAGGAAGTGAGACTATTTTGTATACTAGTGGATGTGGTAGTACAAAGTTTGATGCGTCCTCGAGCCAAAAGTTACGTAGATTAACCACATTACTGGTAAATAATACAAATTCCTATTCTCGTAATAATATCTGGCAAAATATATATATTGCTACTCCTGCGAACATGCATTTATGGGGAACGTCAGATACAAGTGAACATATTTCAACAAGTTATGTATCTGTAACTGAGACTAATAAATATTATAACGAAACGGTTAATATAAATATTCCATAATAATTAAAAATAGCTAGGGGCAATGATAAATAAATATTTTATCGTGCCCCTAAATTTATCATAGGGAGAGACTTTTATGAATAACGTTGCAAAGACAGTTAAATTAATTATATGCATTATAACAGCATTCTTCGCTTTTGTTCAGTCTAGTCCCGCCCGAGGATCAGTTGTAACAGTTGCATTCAGTAATGACAGAAATATTGTCTATAATAATGCCTTACCATACTGTCTTAATGGATATAATCTTATTCCACTGCGTCAGACATGCGAAATTTTGAAAATACCTGTCAGGTGGGATAATGCAAAAAAAATAACAGTAGGCAATACTCCGGATACGTTTAGTCTTAAATTTTATTCAAATCTAATCTATAATGACAAAAACAAAAACACTCTTTATTTGCCTGTAAAACCACAAATGCGTAATAATGTGCTTTATGTGCCTGTAAAGTTTTTTAGTGACGGATTAGGATTAGGAGTAGAATGGAATCCTAAGCTGAATAAAGTTACTATATCTCCTGCTGCAGAAAACCTTCAAAACCCAATTGCTGTTACGAACTTAACAGAAAAAGTTGAGTTACTGGAGAATGGTGACAGGAGTGTTTGTCTAAGTTTCAATTTAGTAAATTTGACTAATCAGATGATAAAAGATATCAGATGGAGAGCTGATTTCATCAAGAGTGATAATATTTCTCAAAATCCCAATGATATCTCCGGTCTTAACTTTGGAAGCCTGGGTGTTACATTATTACCAGGGGAAAACAAAAGAGATTCTTTGTCTTTCAATATTAGTAAAACACAGTGTGTTAAAGATTACTTTGTTTTTAGGGTTACTGACGTTAATCATATAAAGGTTTTGGATTTTGAGGAAGATCCTGTTCCACCAATATCGACTTTTTAATATGATTTATTTCAAAGGGGCGGGGTTGCTGACATTGCGGTATGTTTCAACAACACCGCTCCCTTGACAAATATCAAAGTCGATCACCTGTGAACAACAAACGGTGTCCTGATTCATTCAAGCGGGTTTTTCATCAACCGGGCTGAAGATCTTTTTCAAAGCCGGGTAGACGCCGCTTTTATCCTTAATCGTCACAACCGTAAACCTCGGATGATCAATTCTCCTGTATGCCGTCCTTAAGGTGCTGGTGTAAAAATAGCTGCTTTCTATTTCGCCGTAGCCGACAAAGTTGCATAAATTCAAAAGTTCATTGATCAGGCGTGTGCACGCTTCGTTGTCCGAGCCCAAGTTATCGCCGTCAGAAAAATGAAAAGCATAGATGTTGTAGTCGGAAGGGTTGTACCTCTTTTCAATGATCTCAAGAGCAAGTTTGTAGACTGTGGAGCAGCGCGTTCCGCCGCTGGTCCCTTTGGTAAAAAATTCTTCTTCAGTAGTTTCCCTGGCTTCGGCGTCGTGAGCCAGGAATCTGATTTGGACGTTTTCGTATTTGGTCCTTAAAAAGCGCACCATCCAGAAAAAGAAGCTGCGGGCAATATATTTTTCAAAAATGCCCATCGATCCCGAGGTATCCATCATGGCCAGGATAACGGCATTGGACTCATGCTTTTGGGTGAGGTCCCAGGTTTTATAGCGCAGGTCCTCTTTGGTAATTTCCTTGAGGTTCTGATTGCCTTTCAGGGCGTTTCTTTTGATTGCCTCTAAAATGGTGTGTTTGCGGTCGATATTGCTGCTGATTCCCTTCTTGCGGATATCCTTAAACTCAACGGAATCCGAGGTAAGTTCCGGTTTCTTTTTGGGCTCAAGGTAGGGCAGGCCCAAATCCTCGAAAAGGATTCTGGCCAGTTCTTCAAGAGTGATTTCAACTTCATAGTAGTCAACACCCGGCTGGTCCCCCGCCCCCTTTTCACGCCCTGCCCCGCCCTGAGGGTCGGAACCGAGCACGTCTCCGACCTTGCTGTCTCCGTTCCCCTGCCCGGAGTGGGATTGCTTTCCCTGGTCGTACCGGAAATGGAATTCATCCAGAGTGCGGATGGGCACCTTGATAATTTTCTCCTGGTCCGACATAATGATGCTTTCCTCACTCACTATGTCGGCCAGGTTTTTTTTAATCGCTTCTTTTACTTTGTCATGGTGACGCTGGCGATCTATTTCACCCTTGCGATGCAAAGACCAGTCCTCACGAGAGATTATTGTGTACAGGGGCATAAAAACCTCCTCCTATCTGTTCAGCAGGCTCCCTACATACTTAAGCAGTTCATTGGCGCAGTTGGCGCAGTAGCCGTATTCGGAAATCAGCTTGGAAGCGACCTCGTTGATGCGTTTAAGCTGTTCCATATCTGGTGTCTTGGAAGAAGTAGTTATCTTAACGACGTCTTTCAAGTCGGTGAAAAGTTTCTTTTCAACGGCCTCCCGCAGCCGTTCGTGAGATGTATAGTCAAATTTTTTGTTTTTCCTGGCGTAGCTGGAAAGGCGGATCAGGATTTCCTCCCGGAAGACCTTCTTGGCGTTTTCCGAGATGCCGATCTGTTCTTCAATGGAACGCATCAGCTTTTCATCAGGGCTCATTTCTTCATCTGTAATCGGGTCTTTTAACTTCGTATTGTTGCAGTATGCTTCCACATTATCCAGGTAGTTGTCGAATAAAACCCTGGCGGATTCCTCATATGAATAAACGAATGCCTTCTGGACTTCTTTTTTGGCAATTTCATCGTATTCTTTCCTGGCTGCGGAGATAAAGTTGAGCAACCGGTCCCTTTCTTCTTTTGTTATGGAAGGGTGCTGATCGAGCCCGTCTTTTAATGCCCTTAAAACGTCCAGGGCATTGATGCATTTTGTCGAGGTCTTGATCAGAGCCGATGAGAGGCGGTTGATCACATATCTCGGGTCTACTCCGCTCATCCCTTCTTCCAGAGCTTCATTCTGCAGTTCGATGATGTCCTTCTGCTTGAATCCCTCAACGTCCTCGCCGTCATAAAGCTTCATTTTCTTAAACAGGTCCATGCCCTGTTTCTTGCTCTCCTTGAGCCTGGATAGCACGGAAAAAATGCTGGCCACTTTCAGGGCGTGGGGGGCAAGGTGGATGTCTTTGAGGTCGCTCTGGCGGATTAATTTCTCGTATATTTTAACCTCTTTGCTCACCTTCAGGTTGTAGGGTATTTTGATTATGATAATGCGGGATTGTAGGGCTTCGTTTTTCTTATTGGCTATAAAAGCCCTGTACTCGTTTTCATTGGTGTGCGCGACAATCATTTCATCCGCATAGATCAGCGCGAAACGGCCCGCTTTAAAATTGCCTTCCTGGGAAAGGCTGAGCAGGTTCCAGAGAAATTTTTCATCGCATTTAAGAATCTCCTGAAATTCCATCAGCCCGCGGTTGGCGATATTGAGTTCACCGTCAAAGCGGTAAGCCCTGGGATCGGATTCGGAACCGAATTCCGTGATTGTTGAGAAGTCGACGCTTCCCGTTAGATCGGCTATGTCCTGCGATTTGGGGTCGGAAGGTGTAAAAGTCCCTATCCCCAGACGTTTTTCTTCAGAAAGAAAAATTCTTTCCACGGCAACCTTCTCGATTTGCCCGCCGTATTCCTCTTCCAGCATCATACGGCAGGACGGGCATAATTCTCCCTCGATGTAGACCTTGTATTCATTTTGAAATTCTTCGCGGAGGGCTTTGGGGATCAGGTGGAGTGGTTCTTCATGCATCGGGCATCCCTTAATCGCATAGATTCCTCCGGAGTAGCTCCGGCTGAACTTTTCCAGTCCCTGCTTCAGCATGGACACAAGAGTGGACTTTCCGCCGCTTACCGGTCCCATTAGAAGTAGTATCCGTTTACGGACGTCCAGCCGGCGGGCTGCAGGGTGGAAGTATTCTTCGACAAGCTTTTCCAGTGTTTTGTCCAGACCAAAAATCTCCGACGAGAAAAACTTATAGCTTTTAACCCCGTTTATCTCTTCTGTTCCCGCGCTCCTGATCATTTCGTAAATCCGCGCATGGCTCAGCTGTGCGACTTCCGGATTTTCTTTGACAACATCCAGGTAATCCAGGAAAGTACCCTGCCAGGCAAGCTTCTTTTCCGTCGATCGATGATCTTCCAGGCGCTTAATAAAATCCATATTAACCTCCACTCCTTGTTCGATAATTAAGCCTGACTATCAGCGCCGGCAAAGCTAATTTTTAAAATTATCTGTTAATTTATTTTATTTTTCTATCAGTATATGCAGAAAAATAGAAAGCAAAAACCTTCTGCCCCTGTCCAATGAAAATAATACAATATTTTGCATGAGGTATCAGGGCGCCATCCAGGTTTCGATCAGATCCCAAAGCTGATCTTTCCCCCGGCCTGTTTTTGCGGAAAAAATAATCAGAGGGGTTTCACCGGTTAGGGCAAGATCTTGGCGGATTGTTGTTTCCTGCCTGATTGCCTGCGAACGGGAGAGTTTGTCGGTTTTTGTGGCTACTATCGCATGGGGGATGCTGTAGAAACGCAGCCACTCAAAAAGCTGGTGGTCCTGCGCTGTGGGGTTATGGCGTATGTCGACGATTTGGATAATGCCGCAGAGCTGTTTTCTTCCCTTGAGGTAACTTTCAACCAGGAGGCCCCAGCGGGCCCTCGCCTCTTGAGGCGCCCTGGCAAACCCGTACCCCGGCAGATCCACAAGGTAGAAGCTTTTGTTAATCAAGTAAAAATTGATTGTCTGCGTCCGGCCCGGGGTCCCGCTGGTCCTGGCCAGGTTGTTTCTGCCTACCAGTTTGTTCATAAGGGAAGACTTGCCGACATTGGAACGCCCGGCAAGGGCTATTTCGCATTCAGTCCCTGCCGGGCATTGGTCTAATCTACCGGCTGAAATTTGAAGACCAGCCTGGATCACATTCATGAGTAAACCTGAGGTCCCCTTTCGGGCTGCTGATATGTTATGTCATCTATTATTGCCGGAAGGTTGTTCATGTTAACCGGCTCTTCTTCTATTTTATCTTCCAGCAGCGCTTCCTCAAGTACCTCATCCATGCTTTCCACATAGACAAATTCCAGCTTGTTTTTGATATTTACGGGCACATCATCAAGGTCCTTCTTATTTTCCACGGGCAGAAGGATCTTCTTTATACCGGCCCGGTGAGCGGCAAGTATTTTTTCCTTGACGCCGCCGATTGGCAGTACCCTGCCCCTTAAGGTGACCTCGCCCGTCATGGCCACTTCGTGCCTTATCTTCCGGCCTGTCAGGGCGGAGGCAAGGGCGCAGGCCATGGTTATCCCGGCCGAAGGTCCGTCTTTGGGAATTGCTCCCTCGGGTATGTGCACGTGGACGTCGTGTTTTTCAAAAAAGTCGGCTTCGATGCCCAGCCTGTCCGCGCGGCTGCGCACAAAGCTGTAACCGGCCTGGGCGGATTCCTTCATCACGTCGCCGAGCTTGCCCGTTAACGTGAGGCGGCCGGTTCCCTTGTAAAGGGTAACCTCGATATTTAAAGTTTCTCCGCCGACCTCGGTCCAGGCAAGGCCGGTGGCCATGCCTACCTGATCTTCTGTGTCGATGACCCCATAGCGGTATTTCGGGGTCCCCAGGAACTGGGTCAGGTTCTGTGGTGTAACCCTGACTTTTTTCAGGTCTTTCGTAACAATCTGCTTGGCGGCTTTCCGGCATACGGTCGCCAGCTGGCGTTCCAGGTTGCGGACGCCGCTTTCCCTCGTATATTCCCTGATTATCTTCCTGATTGTGTTCTCGGAAGCAACCAGCATTTCCGGGGTGAGGCCGTGCTCTTTAAGCTGTTTGGGTAGAAGGTGGCGTATGGCAATCTGGACTTTCTCCTCTTCGGTGTATCCGGACAGCGTAATCAATTCCATACGATCCAGCAACGGCCTGGGAATGTTGTACTGTATATTGGCTGTGGTGATGAACATTACATTGGAAAGGTCAAACGGCAACTCAATGTAATGATCGCTGAAGCTGTTGTTTTGCTCCGGATCGAGGACTTCCAGCAGGGCAGCCGACGGGTCGCCCCTGAAGTCGACGCTCATTTTGTCAATCTCATCCATCAGAAAGACGGGGTTCTTGGAGCCCGCGTTGCGCATCCCGTGGATGATCCTGCCCGGCAATGCCCCCACGTAAGTACGCCTGTGGCCCCTGATTTCGGCCTCGTCACGCACCCCGCCCAGGGAAATGCGGACGAACTTGCGCTCGATCGCCCTGGCAATTGATTTTCCAAGGGAGGTTTTACCCACGCCCGGCGGTCCCACAAAGCAGAGGATAGGACCTTTCAGGTCCTTGGAAAGTTTGCGGATGGCCAGGTATTCGAGGATCCGCTCCTTGACGTTTTTCAATCCGTAATGATCTTCATCCAGAATTTCTTCAGCCAGGTTTATATCCAGACGGTCATGTGTGCTCTTGCTCCACGGCAGTGTAACCAGCCAGTCAAGGTAATTGCGGGTGACGGTGGATTCGGCGGCCATGGGAGGCATTTTTTCAAGCCTTTCAACTTCTTTGAGGGCTTTTTCCTCAACTTCCTTGGGAAGTTTGGCCTCGGCGATCTTTTGGCGGTATTCCTCCGCCTCCGCCATGCGCTCGTCCTTTTCGCCGAGCTCCCGTTGGATTGCTTTGATCTGTTCACGCAGGTAGTATTCTTTTTGGGTCTTTTCCATCTGTTTTTTAACGCGTATGTTTATTTTGCGCTCAAGTTCAACAATTTCCAGTTCCCGTGCGACAAACGCGCACAGCTTGTCAAGCCTTTCAACAATGTCAACAGCTTCGAGGATCTGCTGCTTATCCTCGATGCGCAGGGTGAGGTGCGAGGCTATAACATCCGCAAGCCGCCCCGGTTCCTCCATGTTAACCATGGTAACCGCCATTTCCGGGGGAACGCGCTTGGATAGCTTCACATATTGTTCAAACTGGTAGACCAGGTTGCGCATCAGGGCTTCAATCTCCGGAGTTTTTTCATGTTCGCCGGGATACTCTTCAACTTCTACTCTTAAATAAGGTTCGCCGGAGATGAATTTTCTGATTTTCCCCCTGGACATCCCCTCGACCAATACCCTGATCGTACCACCGGGCAACTTTAGAATTTGCTTGAGCTCAGCTACGGTACCCGTCAAAAAGATATCATTTTCGCTAGGATCGTCAACTTGCGCTTCCTTCTGGGTAGCCAAAAAAATTATCCTGTCCCTGAGCATGGTTTCCTCAACGGCCTGGATTGATTTTTCCCGGCCGACGTCAAGATGAATAACCATGTAAGGGAAAACCAGAGCTCCCCTCAAAGGCAGCAACGGAAGTAGTTTTAAATTGGAACTCATAGCTGCTCCCTTCTGTTTGGTTATTTTTAATAAATAACTAACTACATCATTTTAGCACAAAGATCGCCAATCTGCTACAGCAATAACTCCCAGCAGAAGAAAAAACCTGGTTAAAGCCAGGCTTCTCAAGGGTTCCATAATTCGTCAAATGTAGGCGCCTGGGGAAGCAAGGGGACGTTCTGGGAAGCAAGGGGGAAGCAAGGGGACGTTCTTTTTGCTTCCTGGACACAGCTTTGGAAGCAAGGGGACGTTCTTTTTGCTTCCTGGACACATGGAAGCAAGGGGACGTTCTTTTTGCTTCCTGGACACAGCTTTGGGTTGCTCTTTTAGGGAACATATCAGGTGGCGGTTCTTCTGTGCTTACTTGCTCTCCTAAACACAGAAGAAGAACGAAATCGCTTCGCGATGGCCTTCATAATATAAAGTCTAGTGAAATTCCCTTACAAGTGTGTTAAAATGGACACATAGCAAGAAAAAGAGTGCTGATTGAAACCCCATCTTTTCGACATAAATTTTAAAAGTCCTTCTTTATCCGAAAATATTTTCGACGAAATTTTAGATAATATATATGTGATCACTAGATTTTCTTTTAATCACCGCGACTTCATTCTTCTCGGCAA
>DIEU01000032.1:30486-49852 GCA_002418775.1 Firmicutes bacterium UBA5766 | reverse complement strand
ATTTTGCTGCTTTTGGACTGTTTATAAATACAAGAATGCAGTAATGGCGCGGCTTTTAGCCAACCCATATTTATCCAGAGGGGTGTTTTTGGCTAATTATGATCTTGGGGAGGGGAAAGTTGGGTTAAGTCTAAAAAAGTCGTCTTTATAGCCCTAGATATAAAAAAGCCGGCCTTTTAAGCCGGCAGTGGTTAACTGGCCCTGTTTTTTAATATGCGTATGTGTTCTTATATGGCCTTTTGGAAAGCGGCAGGATTTTCCGGAAATTTCCCTGGAGGATTTCTTCCGTATTTAATCCGAAATGCTGTGCAAATTCTCCTGCATACCGCCGGATAATCTCCAGGTCCCGGTCATCCGTCTCATAAATTCCAACGTCTTTCCCAAGTTGGCTCATCTGCATGCTTCCTCTTACATACATTACACCGCCGTGCATCCCAGTTCCTACATAGCCGGCATTATGGTTTTTACCCTCACCCAGGCTAAGCCCCAGTAAAAGTACTATCCCGCCTGCCATATACTCCCCGAAAAAGTCCTGCGCTGTTCCGCCAACCACAAGCACCGGAATTTTATCATTGTATTCCTTCATGTGAATTGCGGCTCTATAACCAACATTATTCCTGATAAAGATCTTTCCGCCCCGCATTGACATGGCCACAACGTCTCCGGCCTTGCCATGAATGATTATTTCCCCCTCATTCATCGTGTTGCCGACACCATCCTGCGCATTACCGTAAACAGTAATGCGCTGGCCGTTGAGAAATGCGCCGAGGTCGTTACCGGGAGTTCCGTAAATGCTTAAGTTAACATTGCAGCCGGAAATTCCATTTAATCTGGTGCTAATGTACCTTTGTCCGAAAACATTCTTAATGGTAATCTCCCGTGCCCCCTTTGAAACTACCTCCCTGAGCAGGTCGTTTAATTCTTTGTGCTTCAGGCTCAAAGCGTCTATCCGGACCTGAGGGCCGCTGGCGGTAATATACCTACTAAGCTCGCTTACAGGCCTGACCCCTTCCAGAAACATATCACGCAAACCGGACTTCAAGTTTAACGCCATAAGTTATCACTCCCCTGCTCCTTTTACTCCCAGAACATCCAGTTCCCAGCCTTCCAGCCCGACACCGCGGAGGTGATCCCTGTTGCCCCTTATACTCTCTATTGCATTAATACCCATGCCGCCAAGCATTTCCTTTATCTCGCGCTCCCAGCTCCTTAGCAGGTTAACCAGCTTGATGCTGACAATTTCAGGGTTAAGCCTCTTGGACAGGTAAGGATCCTGTGTGCAGATTCCCCAGGCGCATTTCCCCGTATAGCATTTCTGGCAAAGCGTACAGCCCATGGCAACCAGAGCCGCTGTGCCTATATATACTGCATCCGCCCCCAGCGCGATGGCCTTGAGGATATCCCCGCTGCACCTGAATCCGCCGGCCGCGATAACCGAACATTTATTCCTGATTCCTTCGTCACGAAGTCTTTTATCAACAGCCGCCAGGGCAAGCTCAATGGGGATTCCTATATTATCCCTGATTATTTTGGGCGCCGATCCTGTTCCGCCCCTTATGCCGTCGATGGCGACGATATCCGCGCCTGCCCTGACTATTCCGGAGGCGATGGCTGCAACATGGTGTACTGCGGCAATCTTAACAGAAATTGGTTTTGTATAATTGGTAGCCTCTTTTAAGGCGTAGATCAGCATTGAGAGATCCTCGATTGAATAAATATCATGCTGCGGCGCCGGGGAGATAGCGTCCGTCCCCTCCGGAATCATTCTGTTTCTGGCCACGTTTAACGACACCTTTTCACCGGGAAGATGCCCGCCAATACCAGGCTTGGCGCCCTGTCCAATCTTGATCTCAACTATCGACGCACAATTTAAGTATTCCGAATCAACGCCGAATCTTCCGCTGGCGCATTGAACCACAGCATTCCCGCCGTATTCACCCCTCATTTCAAGGGGCAGCCCGCCTTCACCCGTGTTAAAAAGAGTTCCGACTTCTTTGGCTGCCATGGCCAGCGATTTAAAGGCCTGGTAACTGATCGCCCCGTAGGACATGGCTGAAAAAACCACTGGGAGTTCAATCATCTTGTTAGGGTTTAATTCATTTTTTATCTCAAAGCCTTCCTTATTCAGCTCAATTTCAAGCGTATCGTTCTTCTTTCCCAGGAAAGTTCTTAGTTCCATGGGTTCTCTCAGCGGGTCGATCGAAGGGTTGGTCACCTGCGAAGCATTCAAGACAAGGTGATCCCAGTAGACCTTGTACGGCTTGTCGTTTCCGCTTCCGGTCAGGATTATGCCGCCGGTTTCAGCCTGCTTTTTCAAGTCCTGGAACTTTTCCCTGGTCCAGTTGTAATTAGGTTTGTACTGCGAATGATGAGGCTGGACACAAAGAGCGCCTGTCGGGCAGAAAACAGCGCACCTCTGGCAGCCGACGCAAACCTCCTCAAAGGAGGACATGGCGTCAAAATCCGGGTCATACTTGTGGCCTCCGAAAGGACACTGTCTTTCACAGACCCTGCACTTGATACAGCGGTCTGTTTTTCTTTCAATGGTAAATTCCGGCAACAAATACGAATACATTTTCGATCACCCAGCTATATAGAATTTTCCATACTTAACAAATGATCAGTAGAGTTCATCCTCACCACAACAGGATTGCCTCCGTGCGGTGTCCAGGCAAAATCAAGATCCGGCGCTACAGTTCTGATTGCCGCTTCTTCCGAGCTAAGATAGACCATATCGTCTTTTGCTCCCGCAGTAATCGGCCTCAGCCTGATCCTGTCGGTAATCCCGAACATCTCGTTATGGCGCGCCACAATGACCGTGAACGGCCCATTTAAAAGAAGGGGGCCATAAACCATCCGCAGCGTTGTATTAAGATGTTTTTCCTTCTCGTCCATCCGGTTGATCACGTCCCACATCGGGGGGGCAAAAATTTTCGAAGCAACCTCGATGGGATAGCCCTGCCTTCTCATCAAATAGTCCACGGCATAAGCCATAACTTCCGTGTCTGTATATAAAGTGCAGTAATATCCAAACATTTCAAGAAATCTCCGGTTGGTCCCGTATGAAGAGATCTCTCCATTATGGACAACCGTCCAGTCAAGAATACTAAACGGGTGGGCTCCCCCCCACCACCCGGGGGTATTGGTCGGGAACCTGCTGTGGACGGTCCAGATATAGCCTTCGTACATTTTATCAAGCATAAAATAGTCCGCAATTTCTTCAGGAAACCCAACTCCCTTGAAAACGCCCATATTTTTGCCCGAAGAGAATACATAGGCGTCTTCAATGCTCGTGTTTATGTGCATAACCTTATCAACCACAAACTCGTCATCGGAAATGTTTCTTTCATCACCTTTTTTTTCCGGTGTGACAAAGTACCTCCAGACAAGAGGGGGGTGAAAGATGTTGACATGCGGATTGGTTGGTATCTGTTCGTCATAGGTAACGATAAAATTCTCAGTAAGAAAATTCTCTACTGTCGTCTTAACATCGCGCCTTTTATCTTCAAACATTATGTGCAGAGCGTAGAAATCCTTGTAATCCGGGTAGAGCCCGTAAACGGCAAATCCGCCGCCAAGGCCGTTCCCCCTTACCTTGATATTCTTGATCGCCGATATGGCAATGTTGCCCGGGAACATTTTCCCGCTCGTGTTCATCACACCAAAAAGGCCGCATGCTTCCCTGCCCTGGTCAGGCAGGTACCTCTCGCTGCTTTTACGCTCGTAACCGGTCATTGATTCACCACCCCCAGGATAAGATCCTTTTCCAGCAGTTCCCACCTTAAATTCTCCGGGATGCTCCCGTAACCAAAGTCCTCATTAAAAAGATCATCCGCAAATTGGGAAACATCCGCTTTAGTTCTCATCAGATTGACAAATATACCGGCCCGGCTGATTTTCCCCGCCAGGATAAATCCTGCGATTCTTCCTTCCCGGAGGGTGAATTTTCGATAGTACTTCTTCTGCATGTCCAACCGGCTGATATTTACAAAGTCGCCCGGGTCTTTTGCAGAAACATTCAGACCGGCGGTAATCAGACAGAGATCAAAAAAGTGCATGGAATTCATATTGGTTGACCAGACGTTCTCCCGCCTGCCGCCGGCCATATTTGCGCCGGCTATCCGGCCTCCCAGGTAAGCGTTGGGCCAGAGCGGGATAACCTTGCTTATTCCGGCAACAGAGTCATAACCCTGGGCGCAGTCCCCGCAGGCGTATAGATCTGCTTGAGAAGTTTCCATTCTTTCATTGACTAAAATACCCCTGTCGATCTTTAAACCCGCCTGAACGCCCAGTTCGATCCTCGGGGCGACACCCATCGCCAAAACCAGCATATCACAGGATATCTGTGTGCCGTCAGTCAATACTACACCGTCAACCGCACTGCCGCCTTTAATCTCTTTGATCGTATTGTTGGTGGTTACCTGCACCCCTTTTTCTGCGAAAAGGGCTTCCAGCAAGCTGGAGACGGGTTCGTCAACAACGGGCGCCAGGACTCTTCCGGCAAGTTCTACTACATGCGCCTGCAGGCCCTTTTTGCAAAGAGCCTCGGCAGCCATCAGGCCGATCACTCCGCCGCCAAGCACAACCGCTCTTTGTGCGCTTTTCAGGGCCTTTTCAATTTTTAAAACATCGTCCATATTTAAAAAAGTAAAGATATTTTCCTTGTCCAGCCCTTCCATCGGCGGGATAAGCGGCCGGCCGCCCGTCGCTAAAAGCAGCTTGTTATAGCCAATCCTTTCGCCGCCCGAAAGCAGAACCTCTTTTTTACCGGTGTCTATATCAACGGCTTTTTGTCCAAGCAGGGCGGCAACATTGAGTTTTTCATAAAAGTCAGCTTTTCTGTAATACATCTTCTCAAGATCAATTTGACCTGCAAGGTAATAGGGTATAAGCGCCCTGGAATATACGCGGCAGGTTTCCTCCGCGACTAAAGCGATTGTTCCGGAACGGTCGATACTTCTGAGCATTTCTATACAGCCCATGCTTCCGGCCGAATTTCCGATAATTACGTAATCAAACCCTTGGGTCACTTATTACCCCCCCCTTCTTCCTGATTGGTGTAGACAAGCGCTCCGTTCGGGCAGTGACTTACGCAATAGGGCTTTTCAAATCCTTCGCAGAGATCGCATTTGATCACCTTTTTATTCTCCTGGTCGATAATAATTCCGCCGTAAGGGCAGACCAGCACACAGCTGTAACAGCCGACACATTTCTCGGAATCGTGGATTACCCTGCCGCTTACGGTATCTTTGTATAAAGCGCCGCTGATGCAGGCAAAAACGCATTCCGGCTCGGAGCAGTGCCTGCATTGAAGAGCAAAAGTAACGGGCAGGGACTCCTCCACAATAACCCTGCTTAAAGCAGCGGGCTTTTCCAGCAGAAAAGCTTTTAAGATGTCCTTCGTCCGGGAATGGGCTACCACACACCATATTTCACAAAGGTGGCAGCCAATGCAGACCTCAGGTTTGATCAGAATTTTTCCCAAATTATAGCTCTCCCTATTATCAAGGCTAAGAAAACAAAAAACCCACGGCGGCAGGTATACCGAGGATAAATTCGCCCTAAAATTCCTTATTAAGGCAAACCATATCTTAGTTTAAAATAACCTGCTAGTGGGCGTCATTGCCCTTTTATCCGGCGCATCTTGGCCTATTATTTTACAGTTCTTAATACTTTAACAGTTCTTAATACTTGGTCAGATATTCTTCCAGTTCCCAGGGATGTACCTCTATCCGGTACCGTTCCCACTCAATTCTTTTAGCTTTCAAAAAGTGTTCAGCAATATGAGGTCCCAACGTATCTATGATCAACTGATCGGCAGACAGCTTCTTCAAGGCCTCGGAAAGACTCTCCGGCAGACTATCTATGCCAAATTTTTGACGCTCTTTTTGGGTCATCTCGTATATATTCTGATCGCACGGCAGCGGAGGCTGAATCTTCTTTTTAATCCCTTCCAAGCCAGCCTTCAGGCATACGGCCAAAGCAAGATACGGGTTGCAGCAGGGATCCGGACTCCTTAACTCGATCCTTGTGGAAAGGCCTTTTTTGGCCGGCACGCGGATTAAGGGGCTCCGGTTCCGTGAAGACCAGGCCACATAAACAGGCGCCTCATAACCTGAAACCAGCCTTTTATATGAATTAACAGTAGGGTTTGTGATTGCGGTGAGCGCCTGTACATGGTTCATCAACCCGCCAATGTAATAAAGACATGTTTCACTCAGCTGAAGGGGCGCATCCGCTTCGTAAAAAGCGTTGACCCCGTCCTTCATCAGAGACTGGTTCAGGTGCATACCCGAACCGGGAAGACCTGTAATTGGTTTGGGCATAAAAGTTGCGTGCAGACCGTGGCGCTGCGCAATCGTACGCACGACATACCTGAACGTCTCTACCCTGTCGGCAGTCTCTAAAGCATCAGCGTATTTAAAATCAATTTCATGCTGGCCCGGCCCGACTTCGTGATGTGAAGCCTCAACTTCATAACCCAGTTCCTCCAGCGTTAAAACCATATCCCGCCGGGCGTCTTCCCCAAGATCAACAGGAGTTAAATCAAAATAACCCGCCTTGTCATGGGTGATTGTTGTCGGTTGTCCGTTGCTGTCTACATGAAACAGATAAAACTCAGCCTCGGGCCCGACCATCATTGTATACCCTATTTCCTTCGCTTCCTGACTGACCTTCTTCAGTATAAAGCGGGGGTCTCCAATAAAAGGTTCTTCATCCGAGGTATAAATATCACAGATTAGACGCGCAACCGCTCCCTCCCGGGGTCTCCATGGAAAAACAACAAACGTGGAAGGATCCGGCCTCAAATACATATCCGATTCTTCAATCCGCACAAACCCCTCGATTGATGAACCGTCAAACATAAGTTCTCCGTTTAATGCCTTTTCCAGTTGCTCTACAGTAACAGAAACATTTTTCAGCACCCCAAAGATATCGGTAAATTGAAGACGGATAAACTTAACACCGAGTTCCTTAGCCATCTCTAATACTTCATTGTTATCCAGCTTTTCCAACCGCAAATCTTCCCTTCGTTCAGGGCGAAATATTTACAAAAAAAGCCCCCACTCAGGTAGAATTAATTTACCTGTTATGATGGCCCCGTAGCCTAAATAAGTACGCCCTTGTACTTGTTTATCAACTTGTAGATTATTATAGCATGTTTATTCGAAAAGAAAAGTATTTTTTAGCGGAAAAATATAACTTCCTGGAAAGCAGAGTCAATTACTAAAACATTGTCAGATAGTTTTCAATTTCCCAGGAGTATATTTGGGTGCGGTACGAATCCCACTCTTTCTTTTTGGCATCAATAAAACGCATCAAAATATGATTACCCAGAGCATGCTTAATTATTTCATCTTTCTCAAGTTCCCAAAGCGCTTCCTCAAGACTTGTGGGCAGGCTGTCAATACCAAGCTCCCGCCTTCGTTCCGGCGTCAGTTCATAAATATTCATGTTGCACTGCGGCGGTGGTTGAATTTGGTTCTCGATACCGTCGAGGCCGGCCGACAGGCAGGCGGCTATAGCCAGGTAAGGGTTGCAGGAAGGATCCGGACTCCTGAACTCTATACGCGTTGAAAGTCCCCTCTTGGCAGGCACCCTAATCAGCGGACTTCTGTTGCGCTGTGCCCAGGAGATGTAGACAGGCGCTTCGTAACCTGGAACCAGTCTCTTGTATGAGTTTACCGTCGGGCTTGCCACAGCGGCAATGGCTTTCGCGTGCCGCAGCAGTCCTCCGACATAATAGCGGGCAGAATCACTTAAACCCTCCGGGTCGCCCTGATCAAAAAATATGTTATCGCCGTCTTTAAAGATAGACTGATGCATATGCATTCCGCTTCCATTTATCCCGAATACCGGTTTGGGCATAAACGTGGCATGCAGGCCGTAGCGCTGTGCAATCGTACGCACTACAAACTTAAAGGTTACTATTTTATCTGCGGCATCCAGCGCATCTGAATACATGAAGTCAATCTCGTGCTGCCCGGGAGCGACTTCATGATGAGAAGTCTCAATTTCAAAACCCATTTCCTCCAGAGTAAGAACCATTGAACGCCGGGCATTTTCACCAAGGTCCGCAGGGCTCATGTCAAAATATCCGGCACGGTCATGTGTCTTAAGAGTGGGATTGCCCTGATCATCCGTATAGAACAGGAAAAATTCGCATTCCGGACCGACTTTCATCGTATAGCCGTTTTCACTTGCCCTGGCGATTACTCTTCTTAACGCATTACGCGGGCAGCCCTCAAAAGGAGTTCCATCAGGCTGATAAACATCGCAGATCAACCTTGCAACTGCGCCATCTCTGGGTCTCCACGGAAAGATGGCAAAAGTGTTCGGATCTGGGCGCAAGTACATATCTGATTCTTCGATACCAACAAAACCGTGAATTGATGAAGCGTCAAACATTAACTCTCCTTCCAGGGCTTTCTCCAACTGCTCAATGGGAATCGCCATATTCTTTAAAACTCCCAAGACGTCTGTAAACTGAAGACGGATAAATTTCACGCCCTGTTCCCTGGCCAGAGCCATGATATCACTTTTCTTTACAGAGTCCATTCCAATCATCCTTTCTTCATTTTTTCTTAAAAATAAAAAAGCCTTTTAAAAAGGGCAATCCCTTTCTAAAGGCGCCGTTGCCTCCTTTATGTAAAACCGTTATAGTTTATTTTCTCAGATTATGTGTAAGTATAATTGCTTCCGCTACCTGACGCAAGGTGACACGGCTGTTCATACTCTGTTTCTGGATTCTTTTGAATGCTTCAGCTTCACTGATGTTCATGGTTTCCATTAAAATTCCCTTTGCCTGCTCGACAAGTTTGCGTACCGTCAATGCTTCTTCCATTTTTTTAATTTTATTTTCAAGAGAAATAATCTCCTGATAATTGGATAGCGCTATTTCAACGGCAGGCAATAGGTCGGCCTCTTCAACCGGCTTAACCAGAAAAGCGGCTACACGGGCGGCTTTCGCTTTTTCCAGAAGAACCTGTGAGTGTGAAACGGCTAAGACAACAACCGGCGCAATCTTATCCTCATGCACGATTGTGGCTACTTCCAGGCCATCCATGCCGGACAGTTCAGCGCCGATAACCAGGAGGTCCGGCTGCCTGCTCCTGACCAGTTTAATAGCGCTTACCCCGTCGCCTGCTTCGCCCACTATAGAGTAACCGAGTTTAATAAGCATCGTCTTGATGCTTTTCCTTAACGCCGGATCAGCGTCCACGATTACAATCCGGCTTTCTGCCATTGCTGCCTCCCCTCTCTTAACCAAATGAAAATGGAAATGGGGTAGTAAAAATGCCCATTAAAACAGTCTTTAATGATCTGTCTCAGGGCATCGTTGCCTTTTCTGTACTTCTTTGTACTGATTGATGCAAACCAGCATTTTATATTATACCCTGTAACTATCCGGCAGGCAATAACCTATTCAAAGTCCGCTAATTTTTTTCATATAAATTTAGAAATTTGTCGCTCCGGGCTTATCAGAATAAACTCAGCCGCGGGCTTTAATCGCATCGGCCACACGTGAAACAGCAATTATTTAAGCGGTCTGCCGCATGTTTATGCTGTATTTCCTGGAAGTATCGAGCACCACATGGTAAGCCTTGGTCATTTTCTTATAAAGGCACTCGTATACCTCTTCCTCTCCCCGAAAAAATGAATTTTATGGAAATGTCGAATCAAGGGAACTTTTTTCTTATTTTAGATGTCTATATAAATAAGAAACTAAGAATTTCAATTTAGTGATTAACTGGAGTACATGTAATATTATGTCAGCAAGTATTCGCCTGGCTTTAAGGGTTGTTTTTTTAGTTTTTGGGATGCTGCTGTTTTTCCAGATTTGTTACGCCCAAACTACTACAGAACCGATTAAAGTCACAATCAATACCAGGCCTGTGTCTTTTGAAACATCCCCCGTCGTTGAAAACGGAAGGACCCTCGTCCCTTTAAGGTCTATTTCTGAGGCTCTCGGCGCCTCGGTAAAATGGGACGGGACAAATAAGGCAATCACGCTAACTCTGAGTTCCGACGTGATCAAGTTAACTATAGGCAAAACTACTGCTTTAAAAAACGAGCAAACGCTTACCCTTGATTCTCCGGCCAAGATCATTGCAGGCAATACCATGGTACCCCTTCGCTTCATTGGTGAAGCTTTCGGAGCCTATGTTCAATGGAACCCGGGTATACGGACGATTGCCATTAACCATTTGAAGCCCCTGACATCTCAAAGGGAACTGATTGTTCAGGCAGACCAGTTAAACGTCAGGAGCGGCCCGGGTACCGACCATGAAACTTTAACCCAGGTAAGCAGAGGGATGCGGCTTTCCATCCTGGATACTTCCGCTGACTGGTACAAGGTTAAACTGCCGAGCGGCAAAACAGGCTGGGTGGTGGCCTGGTACGTAAAAGAAGATATTCAGTCTTCCGCCTCCGGTACGGATACAACAGGGACAAGCAGTCAAGATAATCCTTCCGGTGAAGAAAAAGATGAGCAGTCCGGTGGTAAAGGCAGCCTGAATTCCCCTGATAATGTTGCCCCGCCTTACAATCCCCCAGGCCAGCCGGCAACCTTACAGAATATAGATATTGATTCTGAAGATAAAAAGATTAATATCGAAATCAGCTGCGACCGGCAGGTTACTTACAATATCTTTACACTCAGCAGCCCCGACCGGCTGATTATTGATTTAAACGACACGCAGCCCGGTTCCGTAAACACCAGCCAGGATATAAATTCCAGTATCGCCGGCAAGCTCCGGATCGGAAGCCGTGATCCGGACATCACGCGCCTGGTCTTTGACCTGACTGGAAAAGTAATATACAAAGTACAGGCCGGCGCAGATCCAAATACCATTTCACTGGTTATTTTCGTGCCTGACATCTACGAAGCGTTAAAAGGAGCGGTTATTGTCCTCGATCCCGGCCATGGCGGGGCTGATCCCGGCGCCATCGGGAGAAACCTCGGCCTTTTTGAAAAAGATGTCAATATGCAGGTTGCCGAATGCGCCGGCGAACTGCTGCACAGTTACGGGGTCACTGTGCTTTATACACGATATGGCGATCAGGACGTAGGCCTTTATGAACGCGCCGGAGCGGCCAACAATGCCGGAGCGGACGTTTTCATCAGCATCCATATGAACGCCAACCTGAGCTCAAGCATGGGCGGGACAAGCACCTACTTTTCAAGCAACGCCCTAAACGGACAGCAACGGCAGGTAAAGAGCTCTCAGCTTGCCGATTATATCCAAAACTCGCTTGTGGCCAACCTGGGCCTGAAAGATAAGGGTGTCCGCCAGGCTGATTTTGTGGTTATAAGAGAGACAGTCATGCCGGCGGTTTTAATAGAAGCGGCTTTCATATCCAATGCCTATGAAGAAAGCCTGATGACGACGGACCAATTCCGTAATAACATTGCCCGTGCTCTGGTCAACGGCATCGGCATGTTCCTGGCCAGCCAAAACGTCGTAACCTAACTATCAGGAAGCAAGGGGACGCGGAAGCAAGGGGACGGACATTTTGCTTCCAAGTTTAACTATCATTCATTACAGATAATTTCTTTACTGCCGTTTCAATACGCCTCAGCCCTTCCTCCAGTGTCGAACGGGGACAGGCAATATTAATCCTGGTAAATCCCTCACCGCCCGGACCGAAGATGTAACCGTCATCCAACGCTACTTTGGCCTGCTTCAGCATGAATTGCTCAAGCTGTTTCACACCCAGGCCAAGATCTCTGCAATCCAACCAGACCAAATAGGTTCCTTCCGGTTTAACGACTTTAATTTGAGGGATCCTGTCCCGGATATACCCGGTCAGAAAAACAAGATTTTGCTGCAGATACTCCAATAGTTGATCCAGCCACTTACTTCCGCAGCGGTAGGCGCTCTCAGTCAGTAAAATTCCAAAAACGTTCGGCCTGAGCAGACCCAGCTTTTTCATATACCTGGCATAAGTTTCGGCAATAGCCGGGTTGGGGATAATGAGGTTAGCCGTCTGCAATCCGGGCATGTTGAAAGTTTTGCTGGGCGCAGTACAAGTAATCGAATTCTTGCCAAACTCGTCTGAAACAGCGCAAAAAGGAATATGAACATAGTTTTCATATGTTATATCACAATGAATTTCGTCGGAGACAACAAGCGTTTGACAGTCGAGGCACATATCCCCCAATTCCGCCAGTTCTTCTTTGCTCCAGACCCTGCCTACCGGATTATGCGGACTGCACAAGATTAGCAGCTTCACGTCTTTTCCGGCAAGTTTTTTAAACAGGTCATTAAAGTCAATCTTATACAAGCCGTCCTCAAATAACAGCTGATTATAAACCAGCTGGCGTCCGTTATTGATAATAGAGCCTGCAAACGGATAATACACCGGCGGCTGAATCAGAATCTTGTCTCCGGGACTGGTAAAAGCCTGAATGATCATATTTAATCCGGGAACCACACCCGGAGAAAAGTAAATCCATTCTTTTTTTATTGTCCATTTGTGCCGCTTCTCCATCCAGTCCATGACAGCGTCAAAATAGGATTCGGGTTGTGAAGTATAGCCCATAATTCCATGCTCAGCCCGGCGCTTGATTGCATCCAGGACCGGCGGCGGGACCATAAAGTCCATATCCGCAACCCACATCGGAAGCAGGTCTTTTTCCCCGAACCGCTTTTCCACTTCATCCCATTTGACAGAGGCAGTATCATACCGGTTGACTACACGGTTAAAATCGTATTTCAACTATTTTGCATCTCCGCTTTAATTTGACGTATTTGACTATAATTAATACCTACACAATATGTCAAGTATCTCCTTCTACTATTATAAAAGATTTCAAACGCTAACAAAACCTCAAGGCCAGTATGATTAAAAGTACTACCGGCCTGGACCATGAAGCATAAGCGGCGAGGCTCCATGTAAAGGGCGGTTACGGTTACAGGTTGATGCTATCTTGGAAGGCGTTTACTCTTTTGGCATTTCGCGCTAAAAAATATCCTATTTACTATTTGATATTTACATTGTTGATTCATGGATATATAATGGCTGTACTAGCTGTACTATCATTATTAATACACTTAAAAGAAAGGAGGGGTTTGATGTTTGAAATAGACTTGCGCAGTCGTGAACCTATCTACGAACAACTGGTTGAAAAAATTAAAGAGCTTATTATAAACAACGTACTGAAACCTGATGAACAACTGCCCGCTGTGCGGGTCTTGGCCAGCGAGTTAACCATAAATCCCAACACAATCCAGAAGGCTTACCGGGAATTGGAACACCGCGGATATATCTATTCCATTCCCGGCAAGGGCAATTTCGTGAAACCCGCCGGGCTGGAGAATAATGCTGCACGTTTGATAGATTTGTCAAAAGAGCTCAAGAGAACTGTGTCGGAAATGCGCTACCTGGGCATGACTGACCAGGAAATCTTTGCTCTTATTCAAACAAGTTTATCCCAGGATAGGAGGTAAAGCTAATGATTGAGGTTGAAGGGGTCAGTAAACGTTTTCAGGAGATAGAGGCCCTAAATAGCGTGACTTTGGCGGTGAAAAAAGGCTCTATTTACGGCCTGGCCGGTACCAACGGCGCCGGCAAAACAACCTTGTTGAAGATTCTGACCGGCGTCTACAGACAGGATTCCGGCCAGGTTAAGTATGATGGTGAAAATATATTTGAAAACAACGATCTGAAGGCGCGCATTGTTTTCATACCCGATAACCCCTATTTTTTCACTAATTATACAATTGACGATATGGCGAATTTCTATCGCCGGATTTATCCCCGCTGGGAACAGGGACGTTATCTAAAGCTGCGGGAAGCTTTTAATATTGATATGAAACGCCGCATAAGAACGCTCTCCAAAGGTATGCAGCGCCAGGTGGCTTTCTGGTTGGGTTTGTCGATTGCGCCGGATATCATGATGCTGGATGAACCCCTGGACGGGCTGGATCCTGTAATGCGGCAAAAGGTAAAAAATCTTATTATTCAGGATGTCGCCGAGAGGGAAATGACAGTCATCATATCTTCCCACAATTTACGCGAACTCGAAGACGTCTGTGACGTTATCGGTATTTTGCACCAGGGGAAAATGCTTATCCAGAAGGACCTGGACGACCTGAGGGCAGATGTGCATAAGATCCAGGTTGCTTTTAGCGATGGAGTTCCCGAATCGTTGCTTCAGGATATGCAAACGCTGCGCCAGGAGAGGAAAGGCAATGTGTTGATCATGGTTGTGCGCGGTTCCCATGATGAAACCGTCCGGCGCATACAATCTTTTAATCCGGCTATTTTGGACATCCTGCCCCTTACTCTGGAAGAGATATTTATATGCGAAATGGGGGACTGCGGTTATGAAATTAAAAACATCCTTTATTAATCAAGGCGTCCTGCTTAATGATTTCAAGAGTTTTAGCTGGGTTGGAGCGGTTTACCTTCTGGGTCTGCTCTTAAGCGTCCCTTTAAAAATAATTATGCTGTATAGTAATGCGGAAGGCGCCATTCTCTCCCAAGATCCGGAAATATATTTAAGGATATTCTCATACGACGATTTTTGGCAGTTAATGATTTTGATTATTGCCCCGGTGCTGACAGCCCTCCTGCTCTTCGGCTATCTTCAAAACGGCAAAGCGGCCGATATGGCGCACGCCCTGCCTGTCAAGCGGGAGACACTTTATCATACTCATATCCTGGCCGGGCTAATCTTTCTGTTTGTTCCGCTCATAATCACCGCTCTGGCGGCCTGGGCGCTTGTCGCCGGATTGGGCATTCCAAAGGTCAGCGGTCAGGATATTGCTACCTGGCTGGCGATCAGTCTGCTCTTTAACTTGCTTTATTTCATAACCGGTGTAGCCACGGGCATGTTTACCGGTTTGTCGAGCGTTCAGGGTGTCTTGAGCTATATTTTGCTTTTGCTCCCCTCAGGACTTTCCATGCTGCTGCTGCACAACATGAGAATATATACATACGGCTTTGCTTTTGACAGCTATATGCAGTCCGTAAACATTTCGCCACTGGCTGAAATGTTTAATTACCCGATCCATAAAATCGAAATAGCGGCATATCTTCTGGCAAGTATAACATTGTACCTGCTGGGCTTGTATTTATACAGGCGGCGTCAGTTGGAGGCTGCCGGCAGCGCGATCACTTTTGACGCCCTGCGCCCGTTTTTTAAATACGGAGTTACATTTTGCTTTATGCTGTTTGTAGGCAGTTATTTTTACCAGGCTCAAGACAGCCTGGGCTGGGCCTGTTTTGGTTATTTACTGGGTTCCCTGACAGCTTACCTGGGGGTTGAGATATTGCTGCAAAAGTCCCTACATGTTTTCAAGCTAAAGATCATCAAGGGCTTCGGCATTTATGCTTTAATTGTGATTATTTGTATCGGCGCCCTTCAGTTAGACCTCACCGGCTACGAGAGAAGGCTGCCTGAACTGGCTGAAGTTGAAAGCGTGTATATGGATAATGTTTTTTACCCGCTATCTCATCTAAATATGGCGCAAACACACCATACTGTCAATTATGAATACAACGATATGAACCCAGGCGCTCATTTTGAAACGCCTTTGCCCATATATACCCGGGCGGAAAATATAGCTGACGTTTATGCGCTGCACCAAAAAATAGTCAGTAACCGAACGGTAGAAAAAGCAGTTATGCAAAACAGATATAGATATAGAAATAGCTTTGTTACGGGAGCGAGAATACCTCTTTGCTTCATTTATAATCTTAAAAACGGTTCCCATATTTGTCGCCAGTATAAAGTTAACCTCCCCGACTATGCGCGGCAGCTGAAATCCATTTACGAATCACGCGAATACAAAATCTTTCATAACGCTATTCTGAGTATAAACCCGTCCGAAATAAAAATGCTGGAGATTAATGCGATCAAAACGAATAAAAGTGTGCGCATTGTAGACCAAAAGCTTATTCAGCAGGCTGTCGCCGCTCTGCAAAGTGACATAATGAAACAGACCTACGAGGATATGACAGTAAACCGGCCGGGCTGGGCCGGTATTAATATCGTTTTAAAAAACAACGACACCACAGGGCTTGAGTGGGAGAAATCCTATGTCAATTTCGAGCAATTTCTGAAGAATACCGGTGAATATACTAACGCCCGTCTGATTGCCCATAACGATATTCTATACGCCGTTATAACGAAACAGACCGGCGAAGGGAAAAAAGGAACGGAGGCATATCGACTTTATGAGGAGGAACCCCTACAATTACTTTTGAAAGCGGAGAAAACTCCCGGGCATTTAAAGATAATTGACCCGGAAATATTGGAAATTTGCCTGCGTCAGTATACAGATATCTATGGCGACTCGCAGCCATACAATGTGTTCTTTCTACTGAAAAACGGTGACATTTTTACCGGAGGTTTTACAGAAGCCGATGCCCCTACTTTTGTCAAGGAACATTTTACCCGCTAGAGTTTTGCCGGGAAGCAAGGGGCCTTGTTCTCCTGCTTCCCAGGGGCTTTTTTATCCTGACTGGTCTATCTGCCGCTGAATATGCCAGCTTTTGCTGGAAATACGGCCGTTACCCTGACACCTGTTGGGTTATTTTCTCATTAGATTATTGAAATACTCTTCATCCACCTGCAACTGCTTCTTCAATATTTCCTTCCACAAGCGTTTAGGTATTTTTTCTTCGCTGCGCCCAAGACCGCGGCGCGCTATTGTGTAAGCCGCCGCCTCATGATTCGAGATCCCGTACTGCTGTTGATATTTCAGAATGCCGATTATTGACGTGAATGGCGGCGCTGATTTTGCCAAGAAAACTCTCTCACGTGCGGCTCTGCGCTCCACTGCCTGTAAAAATTTCGACCAAACGAATCCGTGGCTCATCCGGTTGAATTTGGCTGTCACGGACTTGTCGTTTTTAAAGGCCAGGTCCTCTACGGCAAGGGCGCAGTTTGCCTGCTTCGCCATGTCTACCACCAGGGCGGCGGCCTCTCCTATTACGTTGTCCCGCCGGTTGCTTCTTGCGTATGGCCACTCGCCCTGCGGCAACCATAGGCTTTCTTTAAACTGCCCCAAGCGGGTCTGCGAGTCGGATGGTCTGCGGGTCTGTATACACAACACCCGCTCTATGGCTCCCGGCGCATTACTGTTATGTTAAATTGGGAGAATATACACATCAATCGCAAAAGAGTGCAGCGATACATGCGGGAAATGGGGATTGCAGGCATCTGTCCCGGTCCTAACTTAAGCAAGCGTAATACTGAGCACAGGGCGCCGATTACGACAATCTTTTGTTTCATGCCATGGGAATAACTCTGGATAAGATCCCCCGCCGCGGAGGTCATCTCGAAGCGCTTGAGGAGTTCCTGCATGCGCTCAGACCTGATTTCCGGAGAAACCTTGTAGACGTCGGCCATAAAGTTCAGATATTCGATACCCGCAAGATGGTCGAAAATATTTGAATCGTCCGGGAACAAAGCCGAACTGCTTTTTAGCCTCCAGCGGCTCCCAATACAGTTTTAACGCAAGTACAAATATCTATTTTTTTTACTTTGTCTGCTAATTATATTGCGTTTTTAACTGATTGCCAATAGACGAACTATGCCCTTTAATTAAGATTAAAGTATTTGATTAAGATTAAAGTATTTGCATCGAAATGCAGGAAATTTGATGATAAGGGTTGAAATATACAAAGCGGGCTATCATGCTCCATAGGTATCATCAATATTATTTTTATACGAGGAGCAGTAAAAATGAAAAAGTCTCTTTTAAGTATTTCGTTCGCATTTATAATACTCTTATTTGCATCTTTACCTTCACATGCGGCTGAAATCCAAATCAGAATAGACGATGTTCCTCTTCCAATTGATGTTATGGTTGAAACCATAAACAACCGCACGTTTGTACCTTTGCGCGTTATAAGCGAAGATTTGGGCGCCAGGGTCGATTGGTCGAATTCCGGTGTTACTGTTACTAAAAGCGGCACGCAGGTTGTGTTAAAATTGTTCAGCGACACAGCGGTTAAAAACGGCAAAGAGGTGTCGCTGGATGCAAAACCATATCTTAAGAGCAACAAGATTATAGTTCCATTAAGGTTCCTTTCAGAAACATTCGGCTGCAATGTCAGTTATAAAAATTCCATAATTATTATAGCCACATCGCCGTTTATTATTAACGGCGTAAAAGTTAAAGTGCTGCAATATGAATATCACATGATCATGGGGGGTGTGATAAGTCAGATTAAAGGAAATGTTTATAATAAGAATATTTATGATACATTCATAGAAAATATGGGAAATAAGGTAGATGCTCCGGCCAGTTACTCATGGGTGCATGATATAGACACAATTGGACACTATTATAAACTCGCGCAATATGATTTTATGGATCAAAATGATCAAATCATACAGCGTTTTGATACATATTCTCTGGTTGAATCTTTTCCGGAAGAGGTTTTGTCAAAATACCCTAAAGTCCTGCTCTATGACGACAGCGCAAAACAATGGCATCTGTTTAAAGAAACCGCATTTCAATCTATTGGCCAGATAATTGATACGGCAAAAAAGAACGGCTTTCTAAAAGTCATCAGCAATACAGTTGTTTAAGAAAGCACTTAAAAATCAGGACGATACTTCTGATTTTCTTGTTTCTTTATGAAGAACTTATATTCGATTATGAGGTGAAAAAATGGCTGTTAATAAAGTATCCGGTGGTATTGTGCTTAGCCTTGAAGTGCAGGCCGGTGTCAACACCCAGGGAAACCCTGTCTATCGCGGCAGAAATTACAAAAGCATCGATCCAAGCGCCGCAGACCAGGATCTGTACGACGTTGCCCAGACGATTGCCGGCCTGCAGTCGTATACTTTAAGCAAAATAAGTCGCGTTGACAATGCCCAGATCGTGGAGGCCTAACCCGTACAGGCCCGAAATGATTAAAATTCCTCCTTTTCAATCTTTCCTGATTAAAAACCTTCTTTAAAGGAGGCGCCGCCGGTGGAGACTATTTTACAGGCGATCGGTAATGTAGGTTTTCCTATTGTCGTGACCACTTATCTTTTGGTCAGAATCGAAAACAAGCTGAAGGGTCTGGCCGCCTGTATTACCAGCCTGGCTCAGGCAGTTGATAAAATCAATAATACAAAGCGCTTTTTGCCCTCTCTCAAGGGGGCATTCTTCTTTAAAAACAAGAAATTTGTTTAACCAAAAAGGTTGTTTTGAGGAAATAAAACAGTTATTATGTACTTTGAACAAACAAACAAACAAACAAAAAAACAAANNAAAAGCGAACGTGACAATCAACAAAGATCTCTGCAAAAAATGTAAAATTTGCGTTCACTTTTGTCCTAAAAAAGTCTTTAGAATTGATCAGGACGGTTATCCCCTAATCTCACATCTCGAAAAATGCACAGGCTGCCGTC
>DIEU01000032.1:0-30452 GCA_002418775.1 Firmicutes bacterium UBA5766 | reverse complement strand
AGAACTTGACGATTAAAAAGCTTCTGACAGGCAACGAGGCCTGCGCTTACGCAGCTGTTAACGCCGGCGCAAGGTTTTTTGCAGGCTATCCGATTACTCCGGCAACCGAGATTGTTGAGCTGTGCTCCAAACTGATGCCGTCTAACAACGGCGTCTTTATCCAAATGGAAGATGAAATCGCTTCCCTAGCCGCAGTTATAGGGGCAAGCCTGGGAGGAACAAAGGCTTTTACGGCGACAAGCGGCCCCGGCTTTGCTCTGATGAGCGAAAACATCGGGCTCGCCGCTATGGTGGAAGTACCCTGTGTAATTATCAATGTACAGCGTTACGGCCCGAGCACGGGAATTGCCACCAAGTTTTCTCAAAGCGATGTAATGGCGGTCCGCTGGGGAAGCCCCGGGGATCACAGCCTGATCGTGCTTGCGCCTTCGTCAGTACAAGACTGTTACGACCTGACAGTTGAAGCATTCAACCTTTCGGAAAGATTCCGCACGCCGGTAATCCTGCTGTCCGACGCTGCGCTGGCACATTTACGGGAAAAAGTTGAAATCCGCGAACCCGGCGAACTGAATTTATACCAGCGGAAAAAACCCTCCGGCCCCGTCGACGGGTATCTGCCATACGGCTCCCTGCATAATGATGTGCCCGTTATGTCAAACTTCGGAGATAAACACATCCTCAGGGTAACCGGACTTGTCCATCAGGCAAGCGGTTACTCCAGTGACAATCCCAGGGTTGCTGAAGAACTGGTTCAGCGGCTGGCCAGAAAGATAGACAATTACCAGGAAGAACTTCCGGCGCCTTTTTTCTACGGGCGCCAGTCCGCCGACCTAATAGTCGTCTCTTTCGGAATTTCTGCAAGAGCTTCCCTTGAAGCAGTAAATACTGCTAACAACGAGGGTTTTAAAACGGGAATGCTGGAACTGCGCACTATCTGGCCTTTCCCTAGCAAAAAGGTGAAGGAATTATGCTCCGGGGCTAAAAAGATTCTTGTTGTTGAAGCAAACCGTGGACAGGTCAGGGAACAGTTGATTTCCTGCGGCATTCCGCCTGAAAAACTAAGGGGCATAAACAAGCAGAATGCGGAGGTTATTACACCCTCCGAAGTGCTTTCGGCCCTCAAGGAGGAAAACAGCTGATGCCTTTAGCTGATTACAAGCAATACGTGGCGATGGATCGTCTGCCCAGCATCTGGTGCCCGGGCTGCGGCAACGGTGTAGCGCTCAAGGCTTTAGCCCTGGCCCTTGCCGAATCGGAGATACCGCCTGATAAGACACTCCTGGCCAATGGAATAGGCTGCTCCGGAAGAGTCGGCGATTACGTGCGCTGCCACCGTTTCCACGGCACCCACGGAAGGACTCTGGCCTTTGTTACCGGAATCAAGCTTGTCCGCCCGGAGATTAAGGCTGTCTGCCTTCTCGGGGACGGCGATTGTTCCGCTATAGGCATGAGCCATTTCATTCATTCCGCAAGGCGCAATGTAGATATTGTAACGATAGTTATCAACAATTTTAACTACGGCATGACCGGGGGACAGTTTTCACCTCTGTCGCCTTACAACATGATAACCAGCACATCGCGCTCCGGAAAAGCCGAACCGGACATAGACATGTGTAAACTTGCCGATGTGGCGGGAGCAAATTACGTTTCCCGGACTACTATTTATCATGTCGCTGAAATGAAGAATTATATTAAAGAATCTCTCGGGAAAAAGGGTTTTTCCCTTGTAGAGATTGTTTCACCCTGCCCGACGTACTATGCCCGTTACAATAAGATAGGCACTATCATCCAGCAGCTGGAATGGTTAAAAGAAAAATTTATCCCCATTGAAAGATACAATGAAATGAATAATGATGAAAAAGAAAACTTCTTCTGGCGCGGAATATTGATCAACAGGGACCTCCCCGACTTATATCAGCACATGCACAAAGGAGTAGAGGTTAGGAAAAGATGAAGAATACCTGGCGGATTATTTTAAGCGGCTCAGGCGGCCAGGGAATGGGCGTAGCCGGTAAAATACTTGCCGAAGCTGCCTTTTTACAGGGTCTCAACACCACCCAGAGCCAGACGTACGGCGCCGGGGTGCGAGGAGATTTAAGCCAGTCCGGAATAATTATCAGCAATGAGGATATTTTATTCCCCCTGATTGAAAAGCCCGACTTACTGGTTATCCTGAACAATAAATCTTACGGGCATTTTGCGCCCATCCTGAATTCAAACGGCGCCAGAACAATCTTGATTTATGACCAGGACCACGCTCCGCCTCCAAAGGGCAAGGTCAACCGGCTATCTTATGGATTCACAGTTGTTAATAAAGCCCGCGAGATATACAGCGAAAAAGGCGCCTGCATGGTAGCCCTGGGCATTCTGACGGGGCTTTGGATTCCACTGGACAAAACAAATGTGAGTCAGGCAATACAGGAAGCTTTTCCCGGCAAAACCGGCCTTCAAAACATAAAATGCTTCGAGGAAGGACTCAAACTTGCAGAAAAAAAACACCCTTTAAGAACGTCAAAGCCATTCGTTAAAGGGCGTAATATTTTTATATTTTGTTTCCCTCTATATCTATAATATGTAAACCCTGACCCGCCGTACCCCCCAAAGTCTAGCCTGGGAGTCGCTGTCCATAAATACATCAATCCTGTTGCCGACGATAGACCCTCCCCGGTCTAATGCAGTAGCATACCCGTAACCTTCAATGTACAATCTGCTGCCCATGGGAATTACCCCGGGATCTACGGCGACCGTTCCAAAACCCGGCGCTGTTCCGCTTGAAGTGTTATGCCCCGTATGGGAATATGCGGTGGCGACTACATCAAGAGCACGGCTGAAACGGATATTCGCGCCGCCGCGAGAAACCTGTGTGGCCGTACCTACCGCCACTACACGGTCAACAGCGGCTCTTGAAACACTACTGCTGGCCATGAGGCGCCTGAACTCCTGTCCGTCATGATAGGTTACCTGCCAGATCCTCTTCTCTATTCCATTCTGTCCTGCTTTGACAACCCGCATCAATCCGTTGGCCAGGTTCGGATCAGTTTCCCGAACAACTTTTGGATAAATAGGCGCTTCTTCCACTTTTTCCTTAACGCTTACACGCACTACCCTGATTTTAGCCCCTTCGTTAAGACGCTCAGCAGTTGAAGGATAAACCATGTCCTTTCCGGAGAGGTCTACCCCCTGCTCCTTTAGCACATCCCCCACCGTATTGCGGCAGCTCATAAATTCTGACGTCTTACCGTCCGCAATCAAGGTTACATGCAGAGCGTGGTTAACAACTACCTTCATGTTTTCTTTCAACTTTGTTTCCAGGGACGGGGTTACTTCATCTTCTTTTTTCAAAGTCACTTTCTGCGCTTTAATCAAGTCGTCAACCGTACTGCAAAAGGTTTTAACCTGGCTTGCTTTACCGTCCACCTGCAGAACAACCGTTTTGTTGGCAATTGAAAAGGCAACCGCGATCAAAATAAGGGCAAAAATAACTGCCAAACAAGCCACTGCCGCTTTAGAACGGTAAAAATTACGCCATTCAAGTCCGGAGAAAAAAGCTTTCCCTTCAGGTAAACTCAATGTCCACCTTTCCATAAAAAACACCTCTTTTCAGGGGTTCCTTCAGGATACTGGTGAGTTGTTTACTGTAAAAATTAAGAAGTCATGTCGAAATGAAGGTTGAAGTTGTTGCCGATTCCTGAATCATAATTAAGTTGGCGGTTATCCTATATTATTCTATGCAGATTTATAAAAATCCTGCCTGTCTATTCAATGAAATAAAAAAGATAATGGGGTAATATGTAGAAACACAGACAGGATATGCCCTCACACATTCTTCATATATTAAATCGATTTTATTTTGTTAAACTTTACTACAAAATATTATTAATACCTGTCAGTCGTGACAGGGTAAACACCTGCCATATTATTTAATTTGACAAGTATAACAATAATAAATATTTTGTATATTGCAAATATCGACAAATTCTCCAAAGGAATTTCTTGTTTTCATGTTTAATTTACAATACACAATGTCTAAAGGGGGCGTTTTTTTGAATAACGTTGTATATTGTTTAAAAAGTGAATTAAATAATATCTTCATAACGTTATGCAGAAATCCTGAATTAGCTTACGGTATTTTTGACTCAATTCCCGCGGGCATATCTATAACTACTGATAAGACCTGCCGTGAAATAAGACACAATAAAAAAGCGGCCGAGTTTTTAAGAATACAACCATGGGAGTCCCTTTCATTATCCGCTTCACGAGACGTGAGTTTTAAAGTGTACTCCGGAGGGAAGGAAATATCTCCGGAAGAAATGCCCATTCAGCGTGCGATATGGTGGGGTGAAGAAGTTAATGATATGGAAATTGAGTTCGTTTGGAATGACGGAGTACATAAAACGGCAGTGATCAATTCCAACCCATTGATTGATGACAACGGCGCTATAATTGGGGCGTTTGCTTCATTTGCGGATATTACCGAACAAAAGCTGACCAAGAAAAATCTTAGCCATAAAAACAAAGTAATAGAAGGAATCAACCGGATATTACTACATTCCTTAACCTGCAAAACGGAAGAAGAATTGGACCAAATCTGCTTAAATGCTTCCCAGGAGTTAACAGGAAGTCAGTTTGGTTTTATAGGAGAAATTAACTCTGCCGGGTATATGATTAACATTGCCATAAGCCCCTCTGGATGGACTAACTGTCAGATGCAGGCGCCCAATTCAGGCGGGAGAATACATAGACGGGCTACACTTCATGGTCTTTATGGCAGGGTGCTCCTGGACGGAAAATCCTTATTTACGAATAATCCGTCCTTCCATCCGGATAGTATCGGCATTCCTAAGGGACACCCGCCGGTGAATGCATTTTTAGGCACACCGTTAATCCATAATGGAAAAACCATTGGCATGATCGGTCTGGCAAACCGGGAAGGCGGTTATAGAGAAGAGAACGTAGAAACTATTGAAGCGTTGGCTCATACTGTTGTACAGGTTATTTTACGAAAACGGGCAGAAGAGAAATTGCATGAGAGCGAGGAAAGATATAGCGCTCTCGCTGAAAAATTCCGTAAAGTTGACCTGCGCCTATCCGAGGAAAGGTTCTATAAGGCATTTCATTCCAGCCCGGGAGTAATGAGCATCCAAAATTCAGACGGGTGCTTCATAGAAATAAACGAAAAATTCATGGAAGTTTTCGGTTTCTCGCGTGATGAAGTTATCGGCCGCAACTCCCTGGAACTAAATATCTATATTGACCCTGCCCAGCGGGTGGAGATATTTAAAATAATTTACGGGTCAGGGAGGGTTAAAGACTTCGAAATTAAATTCAGGGTTAAAAACGGGAAAATTTTAACCCTTCTCACATCAGCGGAAATTATCCAGCTTAATAATGAGCAAGTCATTTTGTATCATCAATCTGACATTACCGAACGCAAGCAGGCTGAGGAAGAACTTCAAAAGCCAAGGCAGGAGAAGGTAGATATTCTGGAACGCATCACAGACAACTTTATCGCTTTCGATAAGAACTGGCGCTGCGCCTATATTAACAAGGCGGCAGAGCTTTATTTTATAGAAGCGGGAATTGACGCTAAAGAATTATTAGGCAGGGTCTTCTGGAAAATCCATCCTGAAACGGTGGGTACAATATTTTATTGCGAATACCACAGGGCCATGGCCGAACAGAAAAGCGTAACTTTTGAAGCTAGATGCACACTATCTGGAAAATGGCTCGAGGTTAGCGCTTATCCTTCCCCGGACGGCTTGTCTGTTTACTTTCGCAATATGGAAGAGCGCAAGCGTATACAGGATAGCCTACATGAGAAGGAAGAGCAATTAAGACAAATAACCGACAATATGATGGATGTGGTTATGAAGATAGACAAAGAAGGGATTGTCCGGTATGTCAGTCCCTCGTATACAAATCTTATGGGATATCCGTGTGAGTACAGGTTGGGAAGATCGTGTTTAGAGAATATGCACCCGGACGACGCGGAAAGAATAATATCCGGTTTTGAATCTGTTGTGAGAGCAGAAAAAAGAGAGGGTACACTTGAGTTCCGCTACAGGATCATTGACGGCCGCTACCTCTGGCTGGAAGCTTCCGTTAAAGCATTGTTTGATGATGGAGGCGAATTTGAGGGTGCTGTTATTGGTGTCCGCGACATCACTCGACGTAAGCAGGCGGAAGAACGCTTCTTTAAGGCGTTTAATTCACATCCTGCTTTTATGAACATCCGGACATTGGATGGAAAATGCATAGACATTAACAATACTTTTCTGGCTAACACTGGTTATTCTAAAGAAGAAATAATAGGCACAACATATGAAGCACACCATATTTACGGCAGTTCCGGCCCGCCGCCGGAATTAATCAGGTCAATACACGAGAATAAACCGGTAAATAACCTTGAAATAAAATTCTATACTAAACAGTGTAAACAGCACACCGGTCTATTATCAACAGAGTTTATTGAGCTTAATGGTGAAACGTGTGTTCTAATTATTATGAACGACATTACAGAACTCAAGCATTTCGAAAAAGAGATGTCCCGTCTGGATCGCTTAAACCTTGTTGGACAAATGGCCGGTGGAATAGCGCATGAGATCAGAAACCCGATGACAACTGTGAGAGGTTATCTGCAGTTTCTCGGGGAGAAAAAAGAGCTCCGCAAATATGCTGACCGTTTTCAGATTATGATTAGTGAGCTTGACAGGGCCAACTCGATTATTACCGAGTACCTCACACTTGCCAGGAGCAGGATAAGCGATGCAAAGACCAAAAATCTCAACTCAATAGTAAAAGATTTAATTTACTTGATTGAAACATATGCAATCAAAGATGATAAGTATGTAAATATAGAACTTGAAGATGTCCCCAATCTGCTTTTAGAAGAAAATGATATTAGGCAGCTAATTCTGAACATGATCCGCAACGGGCTTGAGGCTATGGATCCCGGGGGGTACCTGACAATAAAAACATTTGCTGACGGGGAAGAAGTTGTCCTCGCAATAAGCGACCAGGGCAGGGGAATTCCATTGGAGCACATGGATAAAATGGGCATACCATTTTTCACAACGAAAGCTTATGGTACAGGTTTGGGCCTTGCGGTATGTTATAAGATAGCCGCGAGGCATTTTGCGGCAATAGACATAGAAACAAGCCAAGCGGGAACAACGTTTTATATAAGGTTCAAAGTTCCTGAAAGCAGGAACGCCGCCACAGAAACCGTGCCAACGGCGCTTTAAAAAATTAGCAATTCTAAAAAACCAGGTTTACCCTGTTATCTGTTTAATTATTTATGTACAATCAGGTTTCGACAAAATCTCTAAATGATTTAAGCTGTACCTGTGTCAAATAATATTTAAAAAGTTTAGGGGCGATCATCCTATGTTAACCGGCAGAAAATTGGGGGGGGCTAACTACCGGCTCCTTTTTTAGCAGCTTATACCTGAACGTCGACTTAGCTAAGGATTTGCTGGATACAGTCCCTGCCTGTATATCCATAACGACAGATAAAACATGTCAGAAAATACAACACAATAAAAAAGCGGCTGAATTCTTAAGAATTCAGCCCTGGGAAGCTCTTTCATATACAACACAAAAGGAGCGCAGAAACTTCTGCGGCAGTACGAGGAATGTTTCTCCACAGCCTTTAATATCAGCCCCCTGCCGATGATAATTACCCGGGCAAGCGATAATATCATGATCGACTACAATAAGAGTTTCTTACACCTGGCTGGCTTCAAGTATAAGGAACTGCAAAATAAAAAAGCGATGGATCTAAACTTGTGGCCTGTAGAGGAAAGGAATGAGGTAATCAACATCATTAAAGAAAAGGGTTCCATTCATAATTTCGAAGGCCATTTTAAGTCAAAATCCGGTGAGACATATACCGGCCTTCTTTCGGCTGAAACACTTGATATTAGCGGGGAGCGCTGTATACTTTTTGTGACCAACGACATTACCGAACGAAAACAAATTGAACACAGGCTTTTAAAAAGCGAGGCCAAATACAGGGAATTGGCTGAAAGTATAAGCGATATTTTCATAGCCTTGGACAGTGAATTAAGGTATGTATACTGGAACAAGAAAGCTCAGGACAAAATGTCTGAAGAATTTGTTGGAAAGCATTTAACGGAAGTATTTCCTGAACTCAAAGGCTCTTTAACTAAATTGAAATACCATGCAGCTTTGGCAACAGGCCAACCCCAGTTTTTCGAAGATATAAGGAATTATGATAAGAGTCAACAAGTCTATAATTTATCAGTATACCCCAGTAAAGAGGGATTGTCTGTTTTAATAAAAGACATAACAGAGGAAAAACAACTGGAAAAAGAGATGGCCCGCTTAGGCCGGCTAAACCTTGTCGGACAGATGGCCGGAGGAATTGCCCATGAGATCAGAAATCCAATGACGAGTGTGCGGGGATATCTGCAGTTTCTTGGTCAGAAAAAGGAGTTTGAAAAATATATTGACCGCTTCCAACTTATGATTAATTAGCTGGACAGGGCCAATTCAATCATCACTGAATACCTTACCCTGGCCAGGAGCAAGGCTTATGACGCAAAAACTGAAAACCTGAACAGCATACTTAAAGAGTTAATTAATAGAAACTGACGCGATTAAAGATGACAAGTATATCAACCTTGATTTTGAAGAAGTTCCCGACCTGCTTTTAGAGAAAAATGACATCAAACAGTTAATTCTAAACTTAACCCGTAACGGTCTTGAGGCTATGGAACCCGGGGGATACCTGACTTTAAAAACATTCAGCAACGGAAAAGATGTAATTCTGGCGATAAGTGACCAGGGTAAGGGAATTCCGCCTATTGATAAAATGGGCATACCGTTTTTCACTACCAAGGACAGCGGCACAGGCTTAGGACTTGCTGTATGTTATAAAATAGCCGCCAGGCATAACGCGGCAATAGACATCCAAACCAGCCCGGCAGGCGCCGCTTTCTTTGTTAATTTTAAAGTTCCGGATACTGAGAACGCCGCTGATCACAGGTGAAATAAGTCAATTATCTTAATAAGTCAAGCCTGACCCCTATTTGATTCCAAATAGGCGGCGGGTATTTTCCAGGAGGGTTTTGGAGAGGTCTGCGGCAGGAATTTCCCTTATCCTGGCGATTTCCTCAATAGCATAGCGGACGTAGAGAGGTTCGTTTCTCTTCCCTCTGTACGGCTCGGGCGTAAGAAAAGGCGAATCGGTTTCAGCAAGAATCCTGTCCGGGGGCACACTTGCGGCAATTGATTTTAATTTACTGTTGCCTTTATAGGTGATCACTCCGGCGAAGGAAATATAAAAGCCCATTCCCAGGCACTCCCGGGCCATTTCCGGGCTACCGGAAAAACAGTGGATAACTCCCCCGGCCGGACCGACTTTATCGCTGCGCAGTATTTTCAGCAGATCCTCATGCGCCTGCCGGCTGTGGATAATTACAGGCAGGTTGAGCTCCCTGGCAAGGGCAAGCTGCTCCCTGAAAACCCGCCGCTGGACGTCCTGCGGGCTTAAATTCCGGTAGAAGTCCAAGCCGGTTTCACCTATGGCGACAACCTTATCGCGTGCGGCCAGTTTTTTGAGATCGTCCAAATAAGTTTTTGGCGCCTCGCCGGAGTCGTGGGGGTGAATTCCTACGGCTGAGTAGATAAAATCCGCCTGTCCGGCAAGGTCAACGCTGCGGCGGGAAGAATCCAGGTCATAACCCACATCAATAACCAGGGACATACCTTTCGCCTTTGACCGCTCAACAACTTCTCTTCTGTCAGAATCAAATTTCCTGTCAACCAGGTGGGCATGGCTGTCCGCCAGGATCAGGCCATTGTTTTCTACCGCCGGGCTCAAAAGAATCACCTCAGAATCTAAAGACTTTATACTTCTATCCTCGGGAAGAGGGCCTGCTCACGCTTCACCGTCAAGCCGGCAGGCAGCCTGCCCCAGGTCAGCGAATCCCAGGTATGCAGTTCCGGTTTATCCTGTATATTCAGCTGCGGCCAGATCTTCGAAGGCGTAAGGGGCATAAAAGGCGTAACCAGCACTCCGATGAAACGCAAGGCTTCCATCATATTGTAAAGGATGGTCGCCAGCCTTTCCTTTTGGTCGGGGTCCTTGTTCAAAGACCAGGGCTGTGTCTCGTCGACGTACTTGTTGGCCCGGCCGACCAGTTTCCAGATCGCCGCCAGAGCTCCTGACAGGTCTCTTTTGTCCATCAACTCGCGGACTGCAGCCGGAAGATCCGCGGCCAAATTGGTCAACTCCAGGTCAACCCCCTCTGGTTGTCCCGGAATCCCCGCTGTTCCGCCGAAATATTTCTGAACCATTCCCAGAGTGCGGCTGACCAGGTTGCCCAGGTCATTGGCCAGGTCCATATTGATCCTTTTGATCAGTGCCTGCTCCGAGTAATAGACGTCCGTGCCGAGCGGCATCTCCCGAAGCAGGTAATAGCGAACAGCGTCAACGCCGTACTTGTCGATAAGCTCAAGGGGATCGATAACATTGCCGACGGATTTGCTCATCTTGCCGCTTTCCAGCAGCAGCCAGCCGTGCCCTATAATTTGCCGGGGAAGCTCGATGCCTGCGGACATCAACAGGATTGGCCAGATGATACTGTGGAAACGGACGATATCCTTGGCCATCAGGTGAACATCAGCAGGCCAGAATTTCTTGTACAAAGTTTCGTCATCGCTTGCATAGCCAAGTGCAGATATATAATTGGTCAGGGCGTCCACCCAGACGTAAATGACATGATTGGGATCGAAGGGTACGGGAATGCCCCATTTAAAAGTCGTCCGGGAAACACACAGGTCCTCCAGGCCGCTGTTGATAAAACTGACCATCTCGTTCCGCCTGGACACCGGCTGGATAAAATCCGGGTTTGCTTCTATATATTCAAGCAGGCGTCCTGCATAGTTGGACATCCTGAAAAAATAGCTTTCCTCCTCGACCGCCTCGACAGGCCTGGCGCAGTCCGGGCACATGCCTTCCTCAAGCCGGGCTTCCGTCCACATCGCCTCACACGGCGTGCAGTACCAGCCTTTATATGAGGCTTTATAGATGTCCCCCTGATCATAAAGCTTCTGAAAAACGGCCTGTACCGCCTTTTTATGCCTTTCTTCCGTAGTCCTGATAAAGTCGTCGTTGCTGATCAGCAGCTTTTCCCAGAGGACTTTGAAGCTCTCGACGATCGGATCAACATATTCCTGCGGAGATTTCCCTTTTTCACGGGCGGAGCGCTCGATCTTCTGGCCATGTTCGTCAGAACCGGTTAAAAACCATACATCATGCCCGGTAAACCGCTTAAAACGGGCAAATGCGTCGGCAGCGACGGTGGTATAAGCGTGTCCTATGTGCGGGTTACCGCTTGGGTAATAAATCGGAGTGGTAATGTAAAAAGTTTTTTCTTCTTTCAAACCTGAACCTTCTTTCATTCCAAAAAACAAATGATTATAAAAACCCCTAAAATTAACATGCCTATTTTAGAAGATAAAAACATTACTGTCAAGTTTTTATAAGGAAGAATAACCAGTAACTACTAGTCACTACTATCCGGGAAATATTCCCCTAAATTTTTCTATAATACATATTGACTTTTAATGGTATGCCTGGTATCATTTACTTGTAAAAAATTGTTTGGATTTGTCTAAATTAGTCACAGGGGGGGAAAGCGGTGAAATCAACGGGCATTGTTAGAAGGGTGGACGAGCTAGGCAGGGTTGTTATTCCTATAGAACTTAGAAGGACCCTGGGCATAGAAGAAAAAGACGCCCTCGAAATTTACGTTGATGAGGAAAGGATTGTGCTCAAGAAGTACCAGCCGGCCTGTGTGTTCTGCGGAGACGCTTCGGACACGCAGTATTACCGCGGTAAACTGGTCTGTCGTGAGTGCGCCATGACTATGTTTGAAAACACCAAAGCAATATAGTCAATCAACTATTACCCTTAAGCGGAAGGGAAATATGACTTGCCCTTCCGCTCTATTTTTACTGCTCTTCATCCTTTTTTCTCACCAATGAAGCTGCATAAACCTCGTTTCTGGCCATATTGTTCCTTTTGGCGACCTTCCGGATAGCCGCCGGCCTCGGCATACCTCCGGCCTGCAAACTATTTACCTGGGAGGCAATAGTTGAAAGATCCGTTTTAACTTCCTCACGGACTTCGTTTTTATTTCCTTCCAAAACTATGGTGAATTCCCCCAATGGGCTGTTCCGCCGAAAATAGTCCAGAGCGGACGATAAGCTTCCCCTCCAGACCTCTTCGTAATGCTTGGTCAGTTCACGGGCAACGGCTAAACGCCTGTTCCCAAGCTGTTCCAGCAACTCATCCAAAGTCTTCAACAGCCTGTGGGGCGCCTCGTAAAGTATTATTGTGCGCTCTTCTTTAATTAGGGAAGTAATTCTTTTCTTACGGGTACGCTTGTTGGCGGGCAAAAAACCCTCAAAGCAAAAATTGGAAGCGCTTAAGCCCGATACTACAAGGGCGGCAAGAGCAGCGTTGGGACCCGGGACGGGGACGACCCTGACTCCGCTTTTTATGGCGGCATCCACGAGAACTTCGCCCGGATCGGATATCCCCGGCATGCCGGCGTCCGACACCAGAATCAAATCTTTTCCAGAAAGCAGCAGGCCCAGCAGGTATTCCAGCTTTTTCGGTCCGCTGTGGCCGTGAAAGCTGGTTACGGACGTATGTATGCCGTAGTGGGCAAGGAGTTTGCGGGTATGCCTGGTATCCTCGGCGGCAATCAGATCGGCTTCCTTCAGCAGCCTTAGCGCTCTCAAGGTAATATCTTCAAGATTGCCGATCGGCGTGGCGCAAAGATAAAGCGTCCCGCTTGCGCCGCTGTTTATTTTTTCAGCAGCGGGATCATCTTTCGGCTCCATTATTTACCCCGCTCCAAAAATGCCGTACAAAAAAGGCAGTCTTCCTGGCGCAGCTGTCCGAAATGAACGTTGCAGATGTGAAAACCCTCGTCGTAGATTTTTTTCAGATTTTCGAACGCTCCTTCCAAGACCTGTTCCTGAAGTTCGCCCTTCGGTCCGTACCCGGCAAACATTGCCAGTTTTTCCCTCAGGGCGCTGTTCTCTTCTTCAAGACAACCGGCCAGCTTTTTTAACTGCTGGAGATCACTTTCTATTTCTTTAATCCTGGCCTCCAGCTGCCTGAACAGGACGCTCATCGGGTTCATTTTGTTCACTCCCCGTCTTTTCTACGCTGATATCCTCAACAGCATATTCACGGATCATTTTGCTTTCCTTGAGCTCTACGGCTATCGTCTTCTTCAGTATGTTGATACCGGTCACTTTTCCTTTCCCTTCGGAGGTTGTAACCGGACTGTTCAACGGGGGAAATTCTTGCCTGCTCTGTTCATAAAGATCGTTTTCAAACTTCAGGCAGCACATCAACCTGCCGCAGATACCCGAAATTTTGGTCGGGTTCAGGGAGATATTCTGCTCCTTGGCCATTCTGATGGAGACGGAGGCAAAATCAGCCAGCCAAGTGGCGCAGCAGAGTTCACGTCCGCAGCAACCCAGGCCGCCCATCATCTTGGCCTCATCCCTCACTCCAATCTGCCGCAATTCAATCCGTGTCCGGAACACCGCGGCGAGGTCCTTAACGAGTTCACGGAAGTCTATCCTTCCCTCGGCAGTAAAGTAAAAGATCAGCTTGCTTTCGTCAAATGTTTTCTCAACTTCAACAAGTTTCATAGGCAAACCGTGAACAGCAATTTTTTGCTCGCAGACGCTGAAAGCCTGTTTGACCTTTTCCTGGACTGCCGCAAGTTTCTGAGTGTCCTGGACGGTTACCTTCCTGATAACTTTTTTCAGCGGGGCGACTACTTCCTCATCATTTATCTCAACAGGCCCGGTTACAACCTGCCCGTATTCCATTCCCCGGGATGTCTCGACAATAACATCATCGTTCACAGCAATTTTAATTTCGGCCGGATCGAAATAATACACTTTACCCGCCCGTTTAAACCTGACACCGACAACAGTGTGTGTCATTTTATTATCACTCCATTTGATTCTACTTGCGGGAAGCAGAAAAACCGTCCCCTTGCTTCCCTTCCGCCGGCCTGCACAAGTTTAAAAACAGAACATCCAAAACCAGCCTGGGATTCGCGTTTCTGGATAACCTGTTTCTGGCTTCCTCAATTTTTCCCAGGCGGTCAATTAATAAAGCGGCTTCCCGCCGGGAAGCTTGTTCCTTGATGACCTGCAAAAAATCCCGGTTGATAATTAACTTCTCGTTTTCTGATTCTTTCCATATTAAGAGATCTCGATACCAGAGCATCAGCCCTTCTATCCAGGCAAGTGTTTCATCCCTGCTGCCGGACAAGCTCCCGGCCAGCCGGCAGGCTTCTCCAGGCCCGGCGCTGTCTATTGCGTCAATTGTCTGCGCCAGTCGTTTCCTGCTCTCGGCGAGGCTTCCCCCCTCAAGCAATTCAAAAGCCTGTCCCACACTGCCGCCTGATAAAAGGGCGGTTAAATCCGCCTCTTCCTGTTTAACGCCGGGCAAGCGTGCCAGAATCAGGGCTACCTGGGAAACGGGAAGCAATTGGAATAAAACTTGCTGACACCGGGAAAGGACAGTCGCTAAAAGGGCATACGGCTGAACGCAGGTCAGTATAAAAACCACACCGGCCGGCGGCTCCTCAAGAATCTTTAAAAAGCAGTTGGCCGCTTCGTCGGTCATACTTTCCGCGCGGTCGATCAGGCAAACTTGCCTGCCGCCCTGAAACGGCGCCAGGGTCACCCTTCTTTGAATTTCTCTTGCCTGTTCTATTTTTATTGAACCTCCTTCGGGTTCAACCTTTAAAAAATCGGGGTGGTTTCCTCCTTCAACCTGGCGGCATGAACGGCATTCGCCGCAGGCGTCTTCTTCTGCCGGCCTCTGGCAAAGCAGCGCCCGGGCAAAAGCTTTGGCGCATGTTTTTTTTCCCACACCCGAAGGGCCGCAAAAAAGATAAGCGTGGGAAATCATTTGTCTGGCAAAAGACCTGCGCAAAAGATCTAGAGCATTATTCTGCCCGTATATTTCATTGAAAAATTTCACCGGTAAACACCTCGACTGCTTCAATAACCCTGTGGTGAATCTCCTCTTTGCCTAGCATGGCGTCAAGGATATGGTAAGCGCCCGGTCTTTGTCCGGACAGGAACAAATACCCTTCACGCACGCGCCGGAAAAAAGATGTCTTTTCCTGCTCCAAACGGTCCGCCTCGCCTGCAATCCGTTCTTTGGAAAGTTCAGGGGATAGATCCAGCAAAAAAGTGATGTCCGGAGTCAGACCGCTTGTCGCCAGGTCATTCACCCTGGTTAAAAGCCCGACGTCCAGACCCCGTCCAAAACCCTGGTAGGCTATTGTGGAATCTCCGAACCGGTCGCCGATTACTATTCTGCCCCCAGCCAGGGCCGGCCCGATTCTGGCGGCAGCCAGCTGAGCCCGTGCGGCGGCGTAAAGCAAGGCCTCCGCTACGAAAGACAAATCGGGGCAGGCCGATTTATCCAGGAGCATCTTCCTCACGTTTTCCCCCAGGGGCGTCCCTCCCGGATCCCTGTATGTTTCGACCTCCCTGCCGCTTTTAAGCAAGGCGCCGGCCAGCAGTTCAGCCTGGGTGCTCTTGCCTGCCCCGTCAATTCCCTCAAAGACGATAAAAAGCCCCCTTTTATTTCCCTTCATGTCTATTCGATCACCCTAACCGTCCTTAATTCCGGGTCCGCGGGCCCTGCCACGGGAGCCCCGGAAGCTTTAACCCATTTGAGGTACTCAACTATTTCGGGCGTAAACTCCTCGCCCGGATAAACTACCGGTATTCCCGGCGGATATACCGCAACCCACTCCCCGCAGACAAGCCCTGAGCAGTGTTCCAAGGGAACCTTCCTTTTCCCGGAAAACCACGCCTGCCTGGGGGTTAATTGACGCGGCGGCAGAGCGGGCGGTCCGGGCGGCGTGCAAAGCGGCCGGGCAACCGGCTGCCTTTCCAGGGATATCTCCTTCAGGCCGTCAACCAGCCTGACGCAGTCCTCTTCAGTTGCGCCGACACCGATAACCACGACAATATTGGTGAAATCCGCCATCTCCACATTTACGCCATATTTCCTATAAAGCATTGCAGAAAGCTGAAAACCGCTTAACCCGAGACCGGCGCCGGAAATGGTTATCCTGGTGGGATCAAGCGAATAGCCCTTTCTCAAATGACGACTGTCAAGCACTTTCAAGCCCGGGATTTTGCCTGCCGATTCTCTGACCTGCACTGCTTTCTGAACAGCGCCTTCCAGCAATACGCGGCCTTTTTCGGCAAGCATGTGCCTGGCCAGATCCAAAGACACAAGCAGCGGATAAGAAGGGCTGCTTGTCTGCAGGAAAGCAAGTGCGGCGGCTACATCCCCGGGATCGAAAAACTCACCCTGCAGGTGCAATAAAGATGACTGTGTCAAGGAACCGCCCATTTTATGCATACTCATCACGGAAGCGTCAGCCCCGCATGACAGTCCGCCTTCCGGCAGGGACGGGTGAAAAGGAAAGTGGGCGGCATGGGCTTCGTCAGCTACCAGCGGTCTGCCGGCTCTATGGACAATCTCCGCCAGTTTCTTTAAATCTGCCGCAATCCCGTAATAATTGGGATAGGTTGTTAAGACGCCTTTCGCTTCGCCACAGGCGTCGAGCGCTTCGGAAACCTGCGCTTCACCCGGCCCTTCCGGTATCCCAAATTCCTCCGCCACGGAGGAAACGAGATAAACAGGGTCAGCTCCGCTTAAAACAAGCCCCGCTAAAACAGACCGGTGGCTGTCACGGGGTATAATAATCTTTTCTCCCGGACGGCAGAGGGCCATCAGCAGCGCCTGCAGGCCGACCGAAGTTCCATTGACCAGAAAGAATGTGCGCTTCGCTCCGTAAAGCCTGGCAGCCAGGGACTGCGCCCTGGCTATAGACCCGCTGGGGCTGGTAAGGTTATCAAGCCCCGGCAGTTCAGTCAGGTCAATTTTAAATAAGTCTTGTTCCAGGCCCTTCCATAAAGCTGAAATAGCCTGCCCCTGCCTGTGGGCCGGCAGGTGAAGGTGAGCATAACCGTTTTTTAGATACTTCAGCAGGGATGTATAAAGTGGCGCTTCATACTGATCATCCTGCATAAAATACCATCTCCAATGTTTAATTGTATCATAACGGCGGCAATCTTCCAAGTGCGATAATAGAAATACCCAGAGAACGATATTAAGAGTTAGCTAGAACGAGAAATATTTTTAAAATTTTAATTTTTGTCTTAAAAATGATATTTTAAAGTGCCCTTGACAGGCAATTTAAGATAATCTATAATCATAATCATTTATCGGTTAATTGCTGGAAAAATCGAAATTTGTATCAGGGGAGAAAAAGATGATTGAAATTCGTTTTCATGGAAGAGGCGGACAGGGGGCTGTAACCTCGGCGGAACTGCTGGCTCTTGCTGCTATCAGCGAAGGGAAATATGCCCAGGCCTTTCCCAGTTTTGGACCCGAAAGGCGCGGTGCTCCGGTAATCGCTTTCTGCCGGGTGGATGATCACCCTATCCGGCTGAGGACTAACATTTATTCCCCTGATCTGGTAGTAGTGCTGGATCCTTCCCTGCTCCGCCTGATTAACGTGGCCGCCGGCTTAAAAGAAAACGGCGTATTAATTACCAACACAAAATACACGTCCGGTGAGATCAGGGAAAAATTGGGTGTCAAACAGGCCCTGGCTACTATAAACGCCACTAAAATTGCCCTTGAGGAAATGGGGCTCCCGATCACCAACACTACGATGCTTGGCTCTCTTCTTAACGCACGGCAGGTAGTGCATCCCGATTCACTCATCGGCCCTTTGGAAAAGAGATTCGGCCGGATTGCCGACAAAAACATCAGGGCTTTCCGGAGGGCTTACGAGGAAACTACAATACTTAACTTAAGGAGGGAGAAGCAATGATAAGATCAGAGGAAGATCTGAAATGGAAAGATTTAGAGACGGGTTGCGTTATTTCGGATGCGGGAAACGCCAGCCAGTACCGCACCGGCGACTGGCGGTCTTTACAGCCTGTCTGGGATAAGACCAAATGCATCCGCTGCGGTGTATGTTTTCTATTTTGTCCTGACGCGGCAATCAGAAAGACCAGTGAAGGTTACTTTGAAGCCGATTTATATTACTGCAAGGGGTGCGGAATCTGCGTCCAGGAATGTATAACCGGCTGTATAACTATGGTAGAGGAAGAGGAATAATGAATAAAAAAGTTGGTATAGAAGTTTCCTTAGCGGCTGCTGACGCAGTAAAAATGGCAAATGTGGACCTGATTGCCGCTTACCCGATTACGCCACAGACCCATATTGTGGAGCACCTGTCCGAACTTGTGGCCAACGGGGAACTGGACGCCGAATTTATTCCGGTGGAATCGGAACACTCCGCCTTGAGTGTCTGTATAGGATCCGCCGCTGTAGGAGCCCGTACTTTTACATGTACCAGTTCACAGGGACTTGCCCTGATGAACGAGATTATATTTATAGCCTCTTCGATGAGGCTTCCGATCGTGTTGATCCTGGCCAACCGGTCACTTTCAGGGCCTTTGAGCATCTGGAACGACCACACCGACGTTATGTCAATCAGAGACAGCGGCTGGGTTCAAGTATTTGTGGAAAACGGCCAGGAAGTTTTCGATCATGTCTTCTTTGCTTTCCGCGTGGCCGAGGACCCCAAAGTTTCCCTCCCGGTAATAGTCAACCTGGACGGGTTTATCCTAACCCACGTTATTGAACCGATCGAGTACTGGGATCAGGAGTCGGTTAACAAATACCTTCCTGATTTCAAACCCGTCAGCACACTCAATCCCGATGCGCCGGTAACGATGGGCGCTTTTGGCATGCCGGGTATTTATACCGAGGCTAAAAAGGCCCAGGATGAGGCATTGATCAATTCCAAGCCGGAAATCATCAAAGCCTGGAAGGAAATGGGAGAGGTTATCGGAAGGCGCTATTCCCCTGTTGAAACAAATAATATCGAAGGCGCCGAAACTGTATTCCTGACCATGGGCAGTGTGGGAGAAACAGTTTCAATCGCCGTGGAAAGACTCAGGGCCCAGGGTGAACCTGTAGGCCAGGTAAAGCTCAGGTTATGGAGGCCTTTCCCTGTCGAGGAATTCAGAGAGGCCGTCCGCAATGTCAAGAGGATCATTGTCATTGACCGCGCCGTTTCCTTCGGCGGACAGGGCGGGCCCGTGGCGGCCGAAATACGTTCAGTCCTTTATGATGAGGAAAACAGGCCCTCGGTTACCAACTTCATCTGCGGCCTGGCCGGGCGTGACGTGACACCCGATAATTACATTGATATGTACGAGAAGAGCCTGAAGGACGGGGATAAATCAAAAGAAGAAGACTACGTAATATACGGAGTCAGGGAATAAAACGGGCGAAGCAAAGGTTGGAGGAGGCGCCAAATGAAAAAGAAATTGAAGGAGATTATCAAAAAATACGGCTCGAACCGGAGTTTTCTTGTTCCCATTCTCCAGGACATACAGAGGGAATATGATTATCTCCCCCGGGAAGCGCTCAATGCGCTGAGCCAGCTTATCGACATCCCGATCAGCCACATTTATACTGTAGCGACTTTTTACAAGGCCTTCAGCCTGTCGCCAAGGGGCCGTCACCAGCTCAGCCTGTGCATGGGAACCGCCTGCCACGTACGGAAGGCGCCCCAGATCAGGGATCACCTGGTCCGTAAGCTGCAGATAGAACCGGGCGAGACAACGCCGGATCTGGAATACTCATTTAATACAGTAAACTGCCTCGGGGTCTGCGCCCTGGGACCCATTCTGGTCGCAGACGGCGAGTACCACGGGCAGATGACCATAACAAAAGCAGATAAAATTCTCAAGGAGCTTGAAAAAAAAGAAAGAACAACGAAAAAGGTGGCCGCTGATGAAAATTAGAAATCCTAAAGAACTTGAAAAATTACGCAATAAACTTTTGGCCAATAAAGACCCTCAAAAACCGTGCATAAACATCTGCGCAAGCTCGGGCTGCGTCGCTCTGGGTTCCAACAGGCTGATTAATGCGCTGGCTAAAGAACTTAAAGAACGCGGCCTGGAAAATGACATCGACATCAAGGAAACAGGGTGTCACGGTTTCTGTGAAGGCGGCCCGCTGCTGATCGTTTACCCCGAGGAAATCTGCTACCTGAGGGTAAGTGAAAAGGATATCCCGAACATTGTTGCCAAGACGGTTTTAAACCATGAGATCATTGAGCGGCTTCTTTATAAAGACCCGGTAACTGGTAAAACCATCGCCAAGCAGTCTGAAATCCCCTTCTTCAAGAAGCAGGAAAGACTGATTATTGGCAACAACGCCAGGATAGATCCAAGCAGCCTGGAAGACTACATCTCTACCGGCGGTTACTCGGCTCTGGCTAAAGTTTTATCACAGATGAGCCCGGAAGAAGTAATCGGTGAAATCAAACTATCCGGCCTGCGCGGGCGCGGGGGCGGAGGCTTCCCCACGGGTGTAAAATGGGCATCGACACGTAACGCCGAAGGTGAGCCAAAATACGTCATTTGCAACGCCGACGAAGGAGACCCCGGAGCCTATATGGACCGCTCAGTACTGGAGGGCAACCCCCACTCCGTGCTTGAAGGAATGATCATCGGCGCTTACGCCATAGGCTCGAATGCGGGTTATATATACTTGCGCGACGAATACCCGCTTGCCGTTACAAGATTTACCCTGGCTATTGAGAAAGCCCGGGAAACCGGCCTGCTCGGTAAAAATATCCTGGGATCGGGCTTTTCTTTCGATGTTACCATCAGCCGCGGCGGCGGCGCGTTTGTCTGCGGCGAATCTTCGGCACTCTTCGCTTCCATCGAGGGGCGCTCCGGGGAACCGCGGGCCAAGTACGTTCATGCAACCGACAAGGGGCTTTTTGACAAGCCCACCAACCTTAACAATGTGGAAACATGGGCTAACGTGCCCCTGATTATCAACAAGGAAGCCGAGTGGTACCAGACTATTGGAACTAAAAAGAGCAAGGGAACAAAAATCTTTTCCCTTGTCGGCAAAATAAATAACACAGGACTTGTAGAAGTACCGATGGGCATTTCCTTAAGAGAAATAATTTTTGATATCGGCGGAGGAATCCCAAAGGGCAGGAAATTTAAGGCCGTTCAGACCGGAGGACCCTCGGGAGGTTGTATTCCGGAACAATTCCTGGATATACCGGTTGATTTTGATGAACTGGTGAAACTTGGTTCCATGATGGGCTCTGGCGGAATGATTATTATGGACGACCAGACCTGCATGGTTGACGTGGCCAGGTATTTCCTGACGTTTCTTGAGGAAGAGTCCTGCGGCAAGTGCACGCCCTGCAGGGAAGGAATCTTGCAGATGCGCGAGATTCTGGACAGGATCACCCAGGGCCTGGGTCAGGAAGATGACATCGAGACTCTTGAACAAATGGGTCAGGCCATAATTGACGGTTCTTTATGCGCTCTGGGAGGTTCGGCTCCCAACCCTGTCCTGTCCACTATCCGCTACTTCAGGGAAGAGTACATGGCGCATATCCGGGATCATAAATGTCCCGCCGGAAACTGCAAGGCTCTGATCAGTTATTCGATCAATCAGGCGGCCTGCACCGGCTGCGGAGCCTGCCTGAAAGCCTGCGGAACAAATGCTATAACAGGTGAGAAGAAAAAACCGCATACAATTGATCCTGAAAAGTGCATTAAATGCGGCGCCTGTGTGGAAACCTGTAAATTCAACGCGGTTGAGGTGTCTTAAGGAGGAACAATAATGGCAGACATGGTAACTGTAAAAATAAATGAAAGGGAAATTACCGCACCTGCGGGGAGCACCATACTTGAAGCCGCCAGGGATGCCAATATATACATTCCCAACCTGTGCAGCAACGAGGAACTCACCCCATACGGAGCCTGCCGTCTCTGCATGGTGGAAATAGGCGGCAGTGAAAAGCCCAAACTGGTAGCCTCCTGTATATACGAGGTAGCCGACGGTTTGGAAGTGCGGACTGAAACCCCCAGGGTAAACAACGTTCGCCGGTTCGTTATTGAACTGCTCCTGGCACGCAACCCGGATGCGCCCGTTTTAAGAAAGATTGCTGACAGGCTTGGCGTAAAGGATACCCGTTTTAAAAAGCGGAACAAAGGATGCATCCTTTGCGGTCAGTGCGTACGTACCTGCCGGGAGGTGGTCGGTGTTTCGGCCATCGGATTTAAAGGCCGGGGTGTGACCAGACAGGTATCCACTCCTTTCGAAGAATCCCCCGTGGATTGCATTGCCTGCGGATCATGCTCTTACATCTGCCCTGTCAAGGTCATTCCTTTAAAGGAAGAAAACGGTGTCAGGGAGATCTGGAAAACCAAGTTTGAACTTAAGAAATGCAAAAAATGCGGGCGTTATTTTGCGCCGGTCAAACAGCTTGAATATTTCAGCAAGATTACAAAACTGCCCAAGGAACACTTTGAAGTATGCCTCGATTGCCGTTAACCCAAGGAGAACTTTAGATCAAGGAGAAGGACAATGGAATCTCTTAATGTATATTCAGCCCGATTGGTAACCAAAAAAGAATACTTTGCCCCCGGTCACCGGGCCTGTCAGGGTTGCGCCGAAGCCTTATCCGTCAGGATGGTCGCCAAGGCCCTGGGCAACAACGTAATCGTGGCCTGCGCCACCGGGTGTATGGAAATAATCTCCACGCCCCTGCCGTTTACCAACTGGAGGGTCCCCTGGATCCACGTGGCTTTTGAAAATGCCGCCGCAGTGGCGTCGGGCGCCGAAGCGGGCGTAAAAGCCCTGGTCAGAAAAGGCAAACTACCTGACAAGGGTACGGTATTCCTCGGAATGGGCGGCGACGGCGCAACAAGTGACATAGGCCTTCAAGCCCTGTCCGGGGCTTTTGAAAGAGGGCACGACTTTTTATATGTGTGTTATGACAACGAAGCTTATATGAATACAGGCATTCAAAGGTCTTCGGCAACTCCCTTCGGCGCTTCCACTACAACCTCGCCTGCCGGAAAAGTAAAGCCGGGACAGGTGACCTGGAAGAAAAACATGCCGGAAATAGCGGTTGCCCACAATATACCTTATGTGGCCACAGCCTGCGCCAGCTACCCGTTTGACCTTCTTCGCAAGATTGAAAAAGCGGCTCAGAAAAAGGGTCCGGCTTATGTGCATGTTCTTTCCGTCTGCCCGACGGGCTGGAGAGTACCGCCAGATAAGGCTATCTGGATCGGGCGGCTGGCTGTGGAAAGCGGAGTCTTCCCCCTGTACGAAGTGGAAGACGGCAAGTACCGGATAACGCATGACGTGCCTGAATTAAAACCCGTCATCGACTACCTGAAGCCACAGGGGAGGTTCCGCCACCTGACTCCTGAATTAATCTCGCAGATCCAGGAAAGGGTGACAGCGGACTATAATAAGCTGAAAATGAAAGCACAATTATAGACAGTTTTGCCTTACTTTTGCCTTACTTAGAAAAATACTTGCCGGCGTCCTTATAAAAGATACTTTTTCAAGGAGCCGGCAGATTGTTTTTTACGGTTTTTTTAATCCGACGGGGTTTTTTGTTGAAGGATTGCGTTATTTAATGTAGAATATAATTCTGGGTTATAAAGATTCTGGATTATAAAGCCAAAAAATAATTAAAATTAAGAATGCTGTCAGGTGTATATTGGGATCAAAACAACGGGCATATATATAACAAGGGGGATCGTAGATGAAAGCAACCGCGGAGAGGATAGAAAATAATACTGTTCTGCTGGAAATCGAGGTAGAAACGGAGAGATTTTCACAGGCATTGGATCAGGCTTATCAAAAAATGGTCAAGAAAGTAAATGTACCCGGTTTCCGGAGAGGAAAAACTCCCCGCTTTATTTTTGAAAGGCATGTAGGCACACAGGCGCTGGTTGATGAAGCCGTCGAAACAGTGATCCCTGAGGCTTATTTCATGGCGGTGGGCGATACCGGCATTGAGCCTGTTGCCCAACCACAGCTTGAACTGGTTCAGGTTGAGGAAGGTAAGCCGGTTGTTTTTAAAGCAAGGGTGACTGTTAAACCCGAAGTTGCTTTGGGTCAATATACAGGGCTGGAAGCGTTCAAACCGGACACCAGCATTAAAGATGACGATATTGACAATGAATTAAACCGCCTGCAGCAGATGCACGCCAGGCTGGTTTCAATTGAAGAAGGGGAAGTTGAAAACAAAGATCTGCTGACCATTGATTTTCTTGGAAAAATTGACGGAATCCCCTTCGAAGGCGGAGAAGGGAAAGATTACAACCTGGAAATAGGCAGCCACGTTTTCATAGCGGGCATGGAAGATGGCATGGTCGGCATGAAGCGGGAGGAAACCAAAGATATCGAGGTAACTTTTCCTGAGGACTACCGCAAAGAGGACCTGGCCGGCAAGAAGGCGGTGTTTACGGTTACGGTCAAGGAAATCAAACGCAAGGAACTTGCCCCCATCGATGACGACTTTGCCAAGGACGTCAGCGAATTTGAGACTCTGGAAGAATTAAAGGCAAATATCAGGAATAAACTGGAACAGGCAAGCAAAACCAGGTCGGATGCGGTTTTTAAACAAACCCTAATCAACAAGGCAGTGGATAACTCCCAGATGGAAATACCTGACGAAATGCTCGAGGGACGCATTGACGAGATGGCGGAAGATATTGAGAGGAACCTATGGACACAGGGTGTTTCCATGCAGGACTACCTGTCCTACACCGGCTCGACAGTTGAAGAGATGAGAAAGCAGTTCAAGCCGGAGGCGGAAAAAAGCGTGAAAAGGACACTGGTCCTGGAAGCGATAGCAAAAGCGGAAAAGCTTGAGCCCAGCGAGGATGAGATAGAGGCCGAGATCGAAAATATCGGCCGTGAGATAGGACAGAGCACGGAAATGATCAAAAAAACTGTGGAAGAAAGGGGACGCGGCAAGCTGGCTGAGCAGATCAGGATCAACAAGGCAATCGACTTTATCATCAGCCAGGCCAAGATAGCCGAACCTGCCGAAGAAAAAGAAGAACAGGAAAACAAAGTTGAAGAGGAATAAAAGAAGGCGCCTAAATTGTCTAAAATAAAACTTAAATGTTCTTTTTGCGGCGCAAAAAAGAAACAAAGATCTAAAAGAGGAATAGATTATCTTAAGGAGGTATTCTGATGTCCGTACTTGTACCGATGGTTGTAGAGCAAACTAACCGGGGAGAAAGAGCCTATGACATATATTCCCGACTGCTGAAAGACAGAATTATCTTTTTAGGCGGTCCGATTGACGACTATGTCGCCAACCTCGTCATCGCCCAGATGCTTTTCCTGGAAGCCGAGGATCCTGAGAAAGATATCCATCTTTACATAAACTCTCCAGGCGGAATAGTTACCGCCGGTATGGCAATTTATGATACAATGCAATATGTAAAGCCTGACGTATCAACCATCTGCCTCGGCCAGGCCGCCAGCCTGGGTTCATTTTTACTGGCTTCCGGGGCCAAAGGGAAAAGGTTCGCCCTCCCCTTCGCCAGGATTATGCTCCACCAGCCTTCCGGCGGAGCGCAGGGCCAGGCTACGGATATTGACATACACGCGCGTGAGATACTGCGGATGAGGGAAATACTAAACGAGATCCTTGCCAAACACACCGGGCAGCCCAAAGAAAAGGTCGCCCAGGATACCGAGCGTGACTTCTTCATGTCGGCCAAAGAAGCAGAGGAATACGGAATCATAGACGAGGTTTTTGTAAGACGTTAAGCAAAGTTGAAAAGTTAAGAAATAGAACAAGAGGTGAAAGGTATGTTTAATGAAAAAGGGCAGTTGAAGTGTTCCTTTTGTGGTAAATTACAGGACCAGGTAAAAAAACTGGTAGCCGGGCCAAGCGTATATATCTGCGACGAGTGTATCGAACTCTGCAACGAAATAATCGAAGAGGAACTAAACGAAGATATCAGTCTGGAAATCGGGGATATTCCAAAGCCGAAGGAAATCAAGGATTTTCTGGACCAGTACGTAATCGGACAGGAAGACGCCAAAAAGTCTCTGGCTGTCGCCGTCTATAACCACTACAAGCGGATTAACCTGGGCGGCAAGGTTGACGATGTTGAACTTCAGAAAAGCAATATCGTTATTTTGGGACCTACGGGATGCGGCAAGACCCTGCTGGCGCAGACACTCGCCAAGCTGCTTAACGTACCTTTTGCAATTGCGGACGCAACTTCCCTTACCGAAGCCGGTTATGTCGGCGAGGATGTGGAAAACATCCTGCTGAAACTGATCCAGGCTGCTGATTACGATATCGAGAAAGCTGAAAAGGGTATTATTTACATAGATGAGATTGATAAAATCGCCCGCAAGTCGGAAAACCCGTCAATCACCAGGGATGTATCGGGCGAAGGCGTCCAGCAGGCGCTGCTGAAAATCCTGGAGGGAACTATCGCCAGCGTACCGCCTCAGGGAGGCCGCAAGCACCCGCACCAGGAATTCATCCAGCTGGATACTACGAACATCCTCTTCATCTGCGGAGGGGCTTTTGACGGTATAGAAAAGATCATCCAGAACAGGATCGGCAAAAAGTCCATGGGCTTCGGCGCCGAACTACAGCCGAAAATAGAGCGGAACATTGGCGACATCCTCAAGAAAATCATGCCCGAGGACCTTTTGAAGTACGGCCTGATTCCCGAGTTTGTCGGGCGTCTGCCTATAATCGTCACCGTAGACGCTTTGGACGAGGAAGCGCTGATCCGCATCCTGACCGAACCGAAGAACGCACTGGTCAAACAGTACGAGAAGCTGTTCGAGCTGGACGGCGTCACGCTGGAATTCCAGCCGGAAACGCTCAAGGCGATTTCCCTGGAAGCCAAGAAAAGAAACACCGGAGCCCGCGGCCTGAGGGCCATCCTCGAAGAAATCATGCTGGAAGTGATGTACGAGATACCCTCACGCGAGGACGTCTCCAAGTGCATCATCACCAAGGAAACCATCGCCAAGCGGGATAAACCGCTCCTGGTGACCACGGAAAGAAAGAAGAAGAGAAAAGAAGAATCCGCATAAACAATACGCTGAAACTAAGAAGGCTGCCTGAAAAAGGCAGCCTTTCGTTATGCTAATCCAATTTTACCTAATTCAGGATTTTGGTTTGAAATGAAATTACCCTATAGATAATTATATCCCTCATACAATCTAATTTCTGTGTCCAGTTCATACTGCCCGGTCAGATATATTTTATGTAAATCCCCAGGCTGTATTTTCTGTTAAGATAGTTTTTTACTCAGACCATGTTGTATACGATTCAGCAGTCGCAGTTCCCCCAACTATTGAATGGACAGTAATTTTAATACGGGGATCAATCGCACTCTGAAGATGCCTTTGCACCGCATTAACCTGGTCGGGGGTTAAAGTTGCCGGAGTATTTACGGATGCTTTGACAGTAAAAGCGTTATCCTTTAGCTCAAAATTCAATCCGGCTACCGAAATCCCCAGGGCTATTTGAGAGAGGTACCAGGTAATTTCATTCGACAAGCGGTCAAAAATCAATAAGTCCTCACCCTGGAGGGTGTCTCTAAAAGCTACTGCTTGGTGCAAAAACTGCTGGGAATCTGCATCCTTGGTGATAGTGGATCTTATGATCAATTTAATGGAATCGTCAACTTCATCATCCAGTTGTTGTTGAATGGCCAGTACTTCAACCGGAGTTATGGCCTGATAGGTCCGGATACTGGCGGTTATTACGGGGATGCCGTCGGCAACTTCTTTAGTCACATTGCTCAACTGGGCGCCTCCCATGGATTTCAACTGCTCGCTTATAATCAGTGACACCTTGTTCATGTATTCCTCTTCCAGGGTTGCCGCGCTCCGCTGCTGTTGTTCCTCGGCACTGATAAATACCGGCCCATTACGGTCTGCATCTTTGGAAATTACCGAACGGACGATCAATTGGCTATGGGAATTAACCTGTGCTTGCAGAGTGTCTTCAAGACTGGCTACGCGCTGGGGGTCGAATTCCTGAGGAGTTATAACTACCGCTCTGATATCAAGCGCTGTTCCGCTTTGGCTCCATTTAACATTTGACAGCCTGGCGCCCGCATAGGTGTTCAATTGTTCGGTCAGCACCTCCCGTATCCGGTTATCTAATTTTCTATCACCAATTATGTTAATTAGAGTCTGGGTCACAAAAACGGTAGCCAGGAGCAGGATGATAAAACTTATCCCCAGGCGTTTGATTACTGCTTTCATGAGTGAACCGTTGCTGGCATAAGAAAACTCCACCACCCCCAGCGCCATAAAGGTAGTGGCGGCAGCAAATTCAATGGCAATAAAGTTTATTAAAAAAAGCAAAAAAGCTCCCCAGGCAAGCATCCAGTTGCCTGCGGCCAGGTTTAATCCGCACGCGGCCAGCGGCGGAACCAGGGCGGTGGCAATAGCGACCCCCGGCAAGGCCGGACTTATCTTCTCGTCAATTAATGCATAAGCCCCGGCCAAACCGGAAGCCAATGCGACCAGCACATCATAAATGGTGGGTTGAGTGCGGGCCAGAATTTCCGAACCAAAATCGGGACGTAGAGGAATCAGCCCTACCAGGGCAGGAAGGGCTACCGCAAGGATGATTCCAACTATCTCGGCAAATACGACAGTCTTGAGTAAAATACGGTTACCTGTCGAGAGAGCAAGCGCAATGCCAAAAATAGGCCCCATCAAGGGCGCCACCAGCATAGCCCCTATAACCACGGCGGAGCTGTTGGCCAGAAGCCCGAAAGTAGCTATTATGGCTGACAGACAAACAAGAAGATAGAAAGAACTTGAGGATTTGGAGAGGTCAATTATCCTCCGGCGGGCTCTTTCTCTTGCTTCCGGAGTCATATTTCGGTGCAGCTTGTCCAATACATCAGGAAACACCGTAAGATTCCCTCCTATAATTTATAGGCCAATTGTCATGGTAAAATGCTACAAAAAGGGACACAAGGGGACGTTTTTGTTGTGTCAATTTAAGGGGGGAAGGAAGACTGGTATTTGCCTTATTGATTTTTTGTAAATAATGATTATTGAATGGCTATATAATCTGTTTTAGTGGTCGGCTTTGGAATGGGCAGGCCATCTTCCCTTAATCCGTTCAAGTGCATTTTTAATGCTTCAGCTAATAGTTTAAGAGTTTCTTCCGGTGTGTCTCCTGCTGCAACACATCCAGGAACATCAGGCAAGTATGCAGAATAATTTTTGCCTGCTTTCTTAATTACTACTACGTATTTCAACCCTTTCGCCTTCCTTTCAATCCTGCTTGCTTTAGAATACTGTCCAAAATTTCAGGGTCTAATTCTTTACTGGGGTGTCCGGCAACTGTTACGCGGCCTGGTTTTGCAGGATGTTTAAATTGTCTGTGACTTCCCTCCTGCACTACTTGTTGCCAGCCATCTTTTCGTAGCAACTTAATTATATCACGTATTTTCATGCCTTATTAATTATCTTAATCCCCTATTACTTCCGCATAAAAAATATCGGAACGGTTCTTGGATGGTTCTTATGTATTTATATGACCATATTTTGCCTATATTCTACATTAATTGCCAGATAACCTTTTTTATTAGGGAAATTTGCATGAAATACGATAAGCTGAATTGAAGAAAAAAGCGGCATAACCCTAAAAGCAGGTTAAGTGAAAAAGGTGTATTTGATGGAGATTCGAGTTGTGTTGACGAGGGCAGGCTATATAAATCTTCTTCCATAATAAGGTGATATAAGTAAGTCCCGAGCAGTCAATCCCCTGTGAGGTGACACCACCCCAAAGATAAGGAACGCCCAGGTATAATCTGGCTATAGCGATAACATTATCAGGGCTGCCCTTTGGAGCTCCATCCCTTTTAGGGAGCAGCATGGCGTCGTCTGCTTTTATCCAACCGGTACGGCTATCTGGCAGAGCTATTTCCAACCAATCATTTTCTTGTTTGATCAAAGGGAGCTGAGAACCTCTGAAAGCCCTGCCGACCCCGGTCTTTGATTCGGGGGAAGCAAGGATCGACACATTGTCGGCCTTGATCATAGCTACTTTACCGTTACGCAGATAAATGCTATCCTGCCCTTCCTTTACTATAGCACCCTTTCTTACATAACCGACATAACCGTCCGGAACTTTAACCTTATACCATTTCAAGTTGGATTCATCTATAATATGCACCGGATCTCCCAACAGCGCCTGAGTGACTCTCTCCGAGCTGCTGTCAGCATCCGCCAGGATATCTTCGACAGCGTTATTGACCAGATAAACCTGCTTGTTTTCTACTTTTGGCTGAAATGAATGATCAAGTATACGGGTGGTTGAATTGCAGCCTGTTATCAGCGTAAAGAATACGAGAAGGATTGACAGAAATAAATGCAATTTTATCCTATCCTAGCCCAACTTTCGGCAAAACAGTCCTATAAAGGCCCAAAATTGGCCCTTCGGAACCCGCAAAGCCTTGAAAAT
>DIEU01000024.1:56543-80841 GCA_002418775.1 Firmicutes bacterium UBA5766 | reverse complement strand
TCACCCGGGCAAAACCCAGATGAAGGTCACCACAGTCCAGATATTTGTATATGACGTCCAGCACATAAGGCCGCCAATATCCATATTCCTTTTGATACCTGTCTTCCCATGTGTCTTCCAGTTCTTCAAAATGTGCTTCCACATTTTTACGGTTATTTTATTGAAAACTTGTCCAGGAACTAAATGGCCTTTACTTCATAACAATCAAGGCATCGGCTGCACAAGCCCCTCTCCCCTCTTCAAATACTATCAGGGGGTTGATATCAAGTTCCGCTATCTGCGGAAAATCCACCACCAGTTGTGACAACTTAAGGATAACTTCCACAATTGCTCTTTTATCCACCGGCGGTTTCCCGCGCATACCGTCAAGAATACTGTGGCCTTTTATTTCCTGCAGCATTTCCCAGGCGTCATTCTCACAAACCGGCGCCACCCGCAGGGAAACGTCACCCAGTTGCTCAACTAGAATTCCTCCCAGTCCAAACATCACTGTAGAACCAAAAACAGGATCATTGCCAATCCCCACAATAACTTCGGTTCCCTCTTTTAGCATTTCCTGCGCCAAAACACCTGTTATATTTGCCCCGGGTTTATATTTCCTGGCGTTGGCTAATATTTCCTTAAATGCCTCTTCTACTTGCCCGGCAGAAGCGAGATTTAGCTTAATCCCTCGTGCTTCTGTTTTATGCAAGATATCCTGTGAATCGATTTTTAAGACCACCGGGTAGCCGAGTTGTTCGGCTGCTGACACAGCCTCCCGGGCAGTTGCAGCGCGTCTTTCCCTGGCAACCGGTATGCCGTAGGCCAGCAGGATTTCCTTGGCCTGCGACTCGGAAAGCCTGGCTCCGGGCGAATAGCCAGCCAGCATCTTCTCAACCCTTTCCTTTTCCAGAAAGCTAACCGGTCTGATTATCTCCTGCCTTGCAGAATTTACTTTAAAAGTGTAATCAACAATTTTTTTTATTGCCTTTACAGCAAAATCTAACCCTGCTATGACTGGAATACCCTGTCTTTTGAGGTGTACCATATGTTCCAGAGCAGCCCCGGTCATGCCCGCCATAATGATGGCAATTACCGGTTTGGAAGTAGAATTTTTTAATTGAATCAGTTGTTCCCATGTATGTTCCTCAATGTTTTTTGGTACCCAGTATGAAAAAATAAGCATATCCACTTCGGGATCATCTGCTACAATTTCCGCACATGCTTTAAAAAGACTCTGCGAAATCAAATCCATGCCAGTAAAATCAATTGGGTTGACAACAGAAGCAAAGGAAGGCAACAATTTTGACATTTTCCGAAGAGTTTCTTCAGACAGGGTAGCCACCTCCAGCCCTGCTTCAACACATTTATCTGCCATAATTACTCCATGTCCACCTGAAGAAGCAAAAATCGCTGCTTTTTCCCCCTGGAGAATTGTTTTTGTTTCTAAAAGAGTAAGTATGGCAAGCAACTCCTCGATGCTCTCCGGACGAATGATACCTTTCTGCCGGAAAAAGGAAGAATAAACCATATCAGAACCGGTTAAGGCGCCGGTATGCGAAAGGGCAGCCCTGGAGGAAGCTTCATAACGTCCGGTTTTAAAAATAACTACCGGCTTTTTTGCTTCCCTTGCCATATCAGCAACCAAAGCAAGTTTTTTGCCATTCCTGATTCCTTCCATATAGCCTGCTATAATGCTGGTTTGCGGATCATCCACTGAAAAAGCCAGAAAATCGGAAAAATCAGATTCAGCCTCGTTGCCCGTACTGACATAATAAGAAAAACCCAAGCCTTGACTAACTGCTGTAACGGCCACGCTCAACCCAAAACCACCGCTTTGAGTTAAAAAACATATAGTTTTGGATGCCTGGGGAGAATTTACAGGAAAATTGCCAGAACCAGAATAAGTAAAAGCTGCCATCATGTTGTTATTGTAATTCATAATGCCCATGCAGTTAGGCCCGCAGATCCTCATTTTATGCTCGTTAACTAATTTTTTAAGCTCCTCTTGAAGTTTAATCCCTTCACCACCTACTTCAGCAAATCCCGAGGAAAAAATTATCGCTCCCTTGACACCTTTGGCAATACATTCCTGGAGTATTCCCTTGACCAGGGGAACAGCAACGGCAATAACAGCCATATCAACCTGTTCCGGTATATCCAGCACCGCCGGATAGCACTGCAACCCCTTTATTTCCTTTTGCCGGTGGTTCACCGGAAACACTTTTCCCTGAAAGCCGTCCTCTAAAAAATGGGCCAAAACAATTCCACCCGGTTTGCTTAATTCCTCGGACGCTCCAATTACTGCAATTGAAGAAGGGTAAAAAAGAGGAATCAGACCTCTGGCTCTGGATCTCAGTTCATCTAGTTCATTCAATTTGTATCTCCTCCTTGATAATATCCCTCAAAGTTTCTCTTTTGATCCTTGAATATCTTGGTATAATTACAATTTTATCATCTTTATGCAGGGACTACTTTTGAATCTCATCAAATATTTCCCCTGTTTTGGAATGATAGCTGTATTATAACTTGCAACCCAAAAAATTTACAAGATGTCCTTGCTATAATAATTGACCCCTGATGAAAAGCTGATAAAAGAGCTGGAACAAGAACGCTGCAATGGCCGAAATGACTATCCAATACGTATCCAATACGTGCAGTCTGGAATTCCATACTGGCGGGAATAGTTTATCAACACCCATCCATTGAAAGCCTGCGACGTGAGTTGTTGCGCAATGGACAACTACGTGAAATTTGCGGTTTTGATCTCTGTTGGGGAGAGCGAGCAGTGCCGCTTTGCTTACGTGTACACTCGTTTTTTTTGCCGGAAACTTATTAGGTGGCCTGCGGACCCTGCTGCCAGGTGTGAAAAAAAGAGATCAAAGGAATATACAAAATATTTGATGCTTCAGCACTGTTTTAAATATTTTTGTATTGACAAAGGTGTCCACCTTATTTTATATTGTGTATGAGTTATTTTGAATGTCCCCGGAAACCAAAAATAACCAGTGGCGCCTAGCAGGTAATAAGCGACAGTAGAGCCACAAACATACAATAAAAGCTGAAAAACATGTTCCTTGAGAACTCCATATCGTTGATTTATGGGTGGCCGGCAGGTCTAACCGGAAAAAGGCAATAACCAGCCAGCCCGGCAAAAATTAAATTTTTTCGCGGGAGAGGATTGTGCATGGGAGCTTAAGCTACGCGGCCTGCGCAATCCCGATAACTTCGGCCAAAGCCGGTAATCAATCTTCTGGCGCTTGCTTGTTTGTTCGTTCGGAAGTAGTAGTCCGCCGGGCGGCCGGTGGAGGCATAACAGGGGCCGGGTTCTCCGCTTAAGTTCGTCCAGATCCAACAGCCAGAGTTTCTTGATGCCGTCTTTATGCCGCACAATGCTTTGCAGGTATACCGGCCAGCGCCTCTTTAGTTCTTCCGAAAATATAATATTTATAATATTTCAATTGCTCCCGATATCTTTTATGAATCACAAAATATCATGCCAGCCGAATTGGGGGTGAATCTGGAAAAAATATCATGCCAACCGAATTGGAGGTGAAGCTGAAAAATCGGGGTAAAAGAAAGGCTTTAGTGAAGACCCAAAAGGGTTTCCAAGAATGTGTTTAATTTTATGCGAGTTTTTTATACGAGGAGGTTATCAATTGATGAAAATAAGCCGGGTTGTTGTTGTGGGGTCGGGCACCATGGGCAGCGGTATAGCACAAGTTGTTGCTCAAAGCGGTTACCAGGTTAAGATGGAGGATATTAATGATTCCTTGCTGTCTCAGGCACAGCAGAGAATAGAAAAGAGTCTGGACAAGCTTGTTGAGAAAAAGAAGATTAGCGCAAAGGAAAAAGAGGATACTCTTAGCCGGATCAAACCCAGTACATCTCTAGACGTTGTTAAAGATGCCGATTTGATCATTGAAGCCGTACCAGAAAAGCCCGATCTAAAGGCGGGAATCTTTGAACAAGTAGACAAATTAGCTCCCAGCCATGCTATTCTGGCGTCTAACACGTCCTCTCTCCCGATTACCGCCATTGCGGCCGTAACAAAGCGCCCCGAACAAGTAGTTGGCATGCATTTCATGAATCCTGTTCCGGTTATGAAGGGCGTTGAATTGATCAGGGGCAGAGTTACATCTCAGGAAACCATTGACCTTGCTGTCGAATTTGTCAGGAGCATCAATAAGATCCCGGGTGTAGCCCAAGATTATGCCGGTTTTATTAGTAGCCGGATCTTTAACGCTTATTTAAATGAAGCGGCTTATACGGTTATGAACGGAAATACCCCTAAGGATGTGGATGACATCATGGTCAATAGTATCAATGTGCCCATGGGACCCTGCGCTGCGATGGATTTGGTGGGTATTGATACCATTGTTTATATTTTAGAGATTCTGGAAGACGAATTTGGTCCCAGGTTTAAAGCCGCTCCACTTTTAAAACAGATGATGCGGGCGGGCCATTTGGGCAGAAAGTCCGGAAGAGGCTTTTATGAGTATTAACCGATTATAGGGTATGACTGATATGGTTTATGGTATCCTGGTTCAGGAAGGGACGTGTAGTTTGGGAATAGTGGCTGATTATAGAATTAGCTGAATGGAGGATGTAATGTGCATTATGAAACACTGGCAACGGTATTAGATGAAGGGATATTTACGATAACCTTGAATAGGCCGTCGCAGATGAATGCCTTTAATCAGGTTTTAGTGGATGAGTTCCATCAGGCTGTTAACGAAGCGGAACAATCCCGGGAAGTTAGATGTTTGGTTATCTCCGGCGGCGAAAAGTTTTTTAGCGCTGGGGCCGATATTACTGAAGTTAACAAAATTGACTCCACCTTTAGTGGGTATGCGTTCAGCAGGAAGTTCCAGGAGTGTTTTGGCCAGTTGGAAAAGCTGGGCAAACCGGTGATTGCTGCTGTCAGAGGTTATGCTTTGGGCGGCGGGTGCGAATTAATGTTGGCTTGCGATTTTCGTATTGTAGCCGAGGATGCCAAGATAGGTCTGTCGGAGGTAAATATTGGCGCCATCCCGGCGGGGGGCGGTACGGTTAAGCTGCCGCATCTCATAAACCCGTTAAAGGCAAAAGAAATGCTCTGTTTCGGCAAACCGATAAGTGGAAAGGTTGCCGAAGAAATCGGCATGGTTAATAAAGCGGTGCCGGCCGGTCAAGTTCTTACGGAAGCCTATACTTGGGCTAAAGAGTTGGCCCAAAAACCGCCTTTGGTGATTAAAACAATCAAGTCCATTACAGCTTCAGCTGCGAAGGACATAGAATCGTTGCTCCATAATGAGGCTCAAGGGTTAGGCATGCTGTCCGGCACTAAGGACTTTAAAGAAGGAACTGCCGCGTTTCTGGAAAAGCGCAGCCCTCTCTTTAAAGGGTGTTGAGATGCGGAAAGAAGGATGGAAATTCGCAATGCGTATTTGCCGAGGGGTGTTGAAATTTGGTTGGATTACAAAATATATAAGATTTGGGGGTATTTAGCGTGGCAGAGAAAACTACAAAAGTAGACGAACAGAAGCAAGTCATTTATCACCCGGATTTCTTTAAAATTCCGGAAGACGGCGGCGCGCCGTATTTGGTCGCGTCGAAGTGCCGCAATTGCGGACAGTTATGGTTTCCAAATCTGCGAGCATGCCCGGAGTGTTGGTCGGACGCATTTGACGACGCACCGATGGAGCGGGCAGGCAAGTTGTATGTGTATACGATTAGTAATGTTCCGCAACCGGGACTTAAGGCGCCATTAGCTTTTGGGTATGTGGATTTTCCCAATGGGATCAGGGTGGGGGCGCAAATTGATGTCCCTCCGGAACAAATGAAGGACATTCGGATAGGCATGGATTTGCAGGTGGAGGCCGGTGTAATCAGGGAAGATAAGGACGGCGTAAAGACGGTAAGCTATGTATTTAGGCCGGTGGCGGCAAGCAAAGGAGGCAAATAAAAATGAGGGATGTTTATATTATTGGGGTAGGGATGACCGACTACTATTACAGGAAATCGCCTATGTCCGATGTCAGTCTCGGGCAAGTGGCGGTGTATAATGCGTTGAAAGATGCCGGGATCAAAAACAAACAAGTGCAGAGCGTCTATACTGGGGAGATGCCTGGACTATCAGGCAGCATCTGTTTTGGGCAACAGGTGGCGATAACTCTTGGAATGGGCGGAGTGCCGATGATGAATGTGGAGAGCGCCTGTTCGAGCAGTGCCTTAGCGGTAAACCTGGCGGCTAAAGACGTGGCAGCCGGAGTTACAGATATTTCGATGGCGGTGGGTGTTCAGAATATTTCCGCGCATAGAACGAGCGGAACGGCTTTTTCGCCTGACCTTAATAATCCGGAAGCGATGCAGGGGTTAACCATGCCGGGGCTCTATTCCATGAGAGCCAGACGCTATATGGAAAATTTTGGCGCCACATCTGAGGATATTGCGCTGATATGTGTGAAAAACAGACGCCATGCCATGAATAACCCGCGTTCGCAATTCCATGATCCCCTTACGGTGGAACAAGTTGTGAACGCGCGCTCAATCAGTGAACCACTGACATTGTTGATGAGTTGTCCCAATGTAGACGCTGGGGCCGCCGTGATTGTCGCCACGAAAGAGAAGGCCATGCAGTTGGGCACCAAATTGATACGAATTTTGGCGAGTGAAGTAACTTCAGGTATCTTTACCAATGGGTTCAGAGATATGACCTGGATGGAAATAACGGCCAGGGGCGCCAAAGAAGCCTATGAGATTGCGGGGATTGGTCCGGAAGATATCGATATGGTTGAGTGCCATGACGCCTTCGCGATCAATGAGTTTTTGTATTCGGAAGCCATGGGGTTCTGTGGGCATGGCGAAGGAGTGGAGTTTCTCCGGAGCGGCGGTAGTGACTATGGTGGTAAAGTTGTGTTCAGTCCCCGGGGAGGCTTATTGTCTTGTGGGCACCCGACGGGAGCCTCAGGGGCTGCGCAGATCGTGGAAATGACTTGGCAGTTGCGCAATGAGGCTGGAGCTATGCAGGTACCGGACTGTAAAACGGCAATGACCCATGTCACAGGCGGTGGAGTTTACGGTACGAATAACTCTGTGTGCACGATTAATATCTTAAGCAGTTAAGGAAGAAGAGCATTGGACTGAGCTGGGAGGACGACGAAGAGGGGCCATTACCTTCGATGCAATTGACAGGTTGTCTTCTTGGATATGTTTTGGAAATGCAAAAAAAGGAAATGTAAAGAAAGGAAAGGAGTCGAATAAAATGAGTGTACAGAACAGGATCGCATTGGTAACCGGATCGGGAAGCGGAAGCGGACTGGGTGAAACAATAGCGATGATGCTGTCTCAAAACGGCGCCAGGGTGGTAGTTAATGATCTTGAGCAGGCGAAAGTAGACAAAGTGGTGGAAAAAATCAAGTCCGCCGGTGGGGAAGCCATGGGAGTGGCAGCTGATATTTCGAAGAAAGATCAGGTACAAGGTCTGGTGCAACAGATTGTGAAACAGTATGAGGCGATTGACATTCTGGTTAATAACGCAAGTATAGCACGGGATAATGACTTGCTGAAAATCACGGAAGAAGACTGGGACATTGTGCTGAATGTAAATTTAAAGGGACCTTTTCTGTTGAGCCAGGCCGTGGTTCCATACATGAAGGAACTGAAATTTGGTCGAATCATTAATATTGCTTCAAGGGATTATCTTGGGTGGCCGACGCAAGCCAATTATGCGTCATCGAAAGGGGGACTGGTGAGTCTTAGCAGGACGCTGGCCCTGGAGTTGGCGAAGCACCAGATCACAGTTAACTGTATCGCCCCGGGCTTGATCAAGACGCCCTTGTACGATGCTTTGCCCGAGGACATTAAAGAAAACCTTATGCAATTGCAGCCGTCAAGAGACATTGGCAAACCGGAAGATATTGGATATGGAGTGCTGTTTTTCGCTGATGATGAAGCTGACTACCTCACAGGGCAGACTATCTTTATCTGCGGCGGCAAGAGTGTGTTGAGTTCGTTGTCGGTATGATGAAAAAGTGAAATAATAAGGAGGTAAGCAAATCATGCAGATTAAGGGAAGAGTAGCCTTGATAACCGGATCTGCCAGCGGGATGGGCAGGGGAACGGCCGAGGTAATGGCTCAGCACGGAGTAAAAATAGTGATCAATGACGTTGATCAGAGCAAGGTGGATGAGGTGGTCAAGGGCATCAAAGAAGCCGGCGGGGAAGCCATGGGAGTGGTTGCGGATATTACCAATAAAGCTGAAGTGGAAGCGATGTTCAAGCAAGTTGTGGACACTTATGGCAGAATCGATATATTGGTCAATAATGCCGGAATTTTTCGGGATAAGGCGTTTTTGAAAATGACGGAAGAGGACTGGGACAAGGTGCTGGATGTTGACCTCAAAGGTGTATTCTTGTGCAGCCAGGAAGCAGTTAAATATATGCGCGAACAGGCCCATGGCCGGATCATCAACATATCTTCACGGGCTTGGCTGGGAGGGCCTGGGCAGGCAAATTACTCGGCGGCGAAAGCCGGGGTGGTGGCGCTAACCCGAACATTGGCGCTGGAGCTGGGAAGGAGAGGGATTACTGTAAACTGCATACCGCCGGGGCTGATCGAGACTCCGTTGTGGTACGCTTTGACGGATGCGGTAAGAGAACGGCTTCGGAAAGCTCAGCCCATGGGAAGGATAGGATCGCCGCGTGATATTGCCCGGGCCGTGATGTTTTTTGCGAGTGATGAGGCCGGATATATTAATGGGCAAACCATGTATGTATGCGGAGGGAAGAGCCTTTTTGCCAATATTTCATAGTTTTGAAGTTTCATTACCCATGGCGGCGTAGCGGATCTTCACACAGTTTTTGCCAGCACAGACAAAAGTCGAGGTATCAAGGGATTGACGGCCTTCCTTGTACCGGACTGCGCCCCAGGATTATCAATGGGGAAAAAGAAGATAAGATGGGAGACCGGGCGTCTCATATAGCAGAAGTATTGCTTGGAGATGTCCGTGCGCCCGTCTCAAACCGCCTGGGTAACGAAGGAGAAGGGTTCAAGCCAGACCCAGCGTTATATTGTAGCAATATCTTGCTTAAATAAACAGGGTCGATTAATCAGGAGGTGTTAAATTATGATTAAAGGTGTTTACGGTGTCAATATTGCAGTCAAAGATCTTGAAGAGGCGATCAAAAAATTCGAGGGATTGTTGGGGTTTAAGCCAACGAAAATGTTGGCCGCAGATCAATTTGCCGTCCCCGGGTTAAAGGGTGCGGTCTTTGAACTTAACGGTTTTGCCATCAATGTTATCGCATCGGAGTCAGAGAATACATCAATTGCGAAATTTGTCAGTGCCAAAGGAGAAGGATTGTTTTTGCTTTCCCTCAGGTCTGACAATGTGGAGCAAGACATGGCAAGATTGCGGGAAGCCGGGGCAATATTTGTCATGGACCAACCAATGAAAGGCAAATTCGGAACTGCTAATTTTATCCATCCAAAATCCGCTCATGGCGTACAAATTGAGGTGTATGACCCGGACAAGTAGAAGTAGGTATGCGGATAGTATAATAATTAGAGGCTTATGAGATGGGTAAGGTCTGAACTGCCGGGTCCGGGTACAATTTCTTTGTCTCAAACCCTTAACTTTAAAGCGCCGGTTTTTTTGGGAGATACCGTATCTGCGGAAGTTGAAATTATCGAAAAGCTTATAGTAAAGAGTCGACTTAAGTTGAAAACCGTATGCTGCAATCAAACGGGTGTGGTCGTTCTGGAAGGCGAAGCATTGGTGGTTGTTGGAAGATAGCTTGAGTTGCGGTGTTGGAAGCATGTTCGACGAAGGAGGAGGAGAAAAAAAATTGGACGATGTCGTGATTGTAGCGGCAGTGCGTACTGCGGTTGGGAGTTATGGAGGAGTATTTAAGGAGCTAAGAGCGCCTGCTTTGACTGTGCCGGTAATGCAGGAATTAATTAGGAGATCTGGAATTGATCCGGCAATTATTGACGATGTTATCTGGGGTTGTTGTTATCAACGCACCAAAGACGAGACCAACCTGGCCAGAGTGGCGGCATTGCAAGCCGGCATACCTGTCGAGGTGCCGGGGATAACTGTTCATCGTACCTGTACTTCAGCGATGTCAAGTTTGGTCATGGGCGCTCAGGCAATTAAGTGTGGGGACGCGGAAGTTATTTTGGCCGGGGGGACCGAGAGCATGAGCACTGTCCCCTATACTGTCGATGAAGTAAGGTGGGGAGCGCGTATGGGGCACATCGAACTGCGTGACGGTATGTGGGACGGCCTTACGCAACTGGGTACCGGCGTAGGGATGGGTATGACGGCTGAGAATGTTGCCAAAAAGTACAACATCACCCGTGAAGAACAGGATGAAATAGCGTTGCAAAGCCAGCGCCGGGCTGTGGTGGCAATAAAAGAAGGCCGGTTCAAGGATGAAATTGTACCTGTCTGCATACCACGGCGCAAAGGTGATCCGGTGTATGTAAATGAAGATGAACACCCGAGAGAGGATACGACTTTAGAGAAACTGGCGAAATTGCCACCGGCTTTTCAAAAAGGAGGCACGGTTACCGCTGGCAATTCTTCCGGAATTAACGATGCTTCCGGCGGAGTAATGATAATGTCCAAGCGCACGGCGGACAGATTAGGGATCAAACCCCTTGCCAAGCTGGTTTCATATGCGGTAGCGGGGGTGGATCCCGATTACATGGGGATTGGTCCCATACCCGCAACCCGTAAGGCATTGAAAAAAGCGGGACTAAATATTGCCGATATTGACTTATTTGAAGTTAATGAGGCTTTTGCCGCCCAGTATTTAGCCGTGGAAAAAGAATTGGGGTTGGATCGTAAGATCACTAATGTTAACGGTAGCGGTATTGCTTTGGGACATCCTGTCGGATGTTCGGGGATCCGTATTGTAGTGTCTTTAATCCATGAGATGCATAAGCGCAATTTGAGCAAAGGTCTGGCAACGCTGTGCTCGGGCGGAGGTATGGGGATGTCCGTGATCATCGAAAAAACACCCGATCTATCCTGACGCATTAAGGATAGGGGCTTGAGACTCTCAAATTGGAGCTAAGTTAAATACGAGCTCCCGTCCAGAAATGGGCGGGGGCTTTTTGTTTTAAAGGCTTGAGACCCTCAAATTGGAGCTAAGTTAATACCAGTAAATCTTTAAATAGGTTCCTAAAAGAGTAAGAGTAATCTCCTACCTGGGCGAGAAACCTGGAGGCGCGCCTCATGGTAATGTCGGGCAGGGGTAACTGATTCAATAAAGATAAAAACCAGCGCCGGCGTGATCTGTGCAATCAAACAAATCCCTTCCGCCTCAGGTAAATTATGATCTTTATTTTTTGTGCAGGGGCTGCGAAATATGCACGTTAGAGTTTATTTTAGACTTTTTCCAGTAGTTTTCTTTTGAGCAGAAACTCCAGGGCTGCCGGGAGTTGTTCGATTGATTCCATCAGGTAAAGTTTAGATCCGTACTGGTCCTGGAATTGCTCTTTTAATTCATCATTAAAGCCGTAGCCGATTGTGATCAAGTCTATATTTTGTTTTTGGCAGAATTTCAGGGCTGAATTAACACTGGCCCCGCAGTTTGGCTCGCCGTCGGTAAGGTGAATAATCAATCTTTTTTTATCTTTCGGCGTGCATAGGCCGGCGGCAATTATTGCCTGCCCGGTAGGGGTCCGGCCTTCCGGTAAGGCGGTGTACAGTTTGTTATGATGAAGCACCCGCATCACATAACAGCGCCCGCCTTGTTCCTGGTAGCAAAATACGTTGAGTTTATTTCCGAAACCTTTTGCTGCTTCGTATAGGGAGACGTAAGTATTTTGCACCATCAGCCAGTCTCCCCCTCTGCTTCCCCCTTTTTTTAGGGCCATGGATACGGAAGCGTCTACCAGGATGGTTATGTTCCAGAATTTGTTTTCAACGATGCGTTCTTTTTCCTTAAATACTCTTCCCTCTAAAGGAGCTCTGTACAATCTCCTGCCGTCGATCTTGCCGTAATAAAGACCTCTGTTTACCCTTAAAGCACTGGGATTGGCCTTCTGCTGGGCCAGAAAAGTAAGTTTTAGTCTTTTGACCAGGTAAGGATCGGGCAGTGTCCGGCAAGGTTTGGTTTCATCCCCGAAACGGGTTGGAATAACCTTAAAACTTTCCTCCCCGGCGATTGCTTTTATTTGCCTGGTCAGATCCCTTTCTTTATCTTCTTCATCTTCTTCAAAAACTTTGTTAATGGCTAATTCCAGGTCAGCGGACAGGGGTAGTACCTGCCGTTTGATTAATTTATCATGTTCCTGGAGTTTTTCCTGATCTTCTTTGCATTCTTCGCAAGCCGTAGTAAGTTCTTCTATCTCGGGTAGTTCTGTCTTCCATTTTATGAGGTAAATTGATAAAGCTTCCCACATTTCCTGGTAGAGAAGCACTCTGTAATTGCTCCTTTCCGACGATGAACCCTTGTTCTTGGAGTGTTTAATTTCGTCAGCGCCGGATAATAAGAAGTTTAAGGGTTCAATGTAGTCAGGATGGATAAAATGGTGAGGCTTATTTTCCAGAACTTGCTCCCCCCAGATTTGAAAAAGTGACACCAGGGTAGGAGGATCAAGAGGATTAACACTTATTTTGCGGCTGAACCACTTCCATGCGTTGGAAATGTAACGGCGCCATACAATATTGTCTTCCGCTACGTAATTAATATAAATATCTTCCGCCGTTTCGACAAAATTATAAAGGGCAGAACGGGCTGCCAGACCCAGTCCTGTGATGTTTTTTTCTATCGTGATCCAGACTAAGTCGCTTAGCTCTTTACAATGCAGAGCTTCATGAGCAACCCATCCCACCAGAACGTCCATTTTTCCCGGAGGAATAGGGTAGTCGCCTAAAACAAAACCAGGATCGAGTAAAATCTTTCCCTCGGTTAAATCGGACATTCCTGCCCATTCAATAGTCTTTAAATTTAAATTTGAGGCGATATATCCCCCTACTTTTCTGAGCGCCTTAAGAGCATAAGCCATTTCTACGGGTTCTATAGGTGATTTGTTTTTTCTCCAGTATTCTGAAAAGCCGGCCTTAAAATCCTGCTCTTCGGCATTAAGCGGGCTGACCACAACCATCACCTCCGACCATATCCGGCTTGAAGATCAGGTAGCTGTCCTCTCTAACCTGCATGTCTTTTGTTTCTACATGAATGGATAGAAGGACGGATTCCAGCATATCCTTGGAAACCTGAAGGCTGTACGTTATTGCTTCCCTTAAGGAGGCGCCCATTGCTATTAATTCGGAGATCATTAAACTATGCCTGGTGGAAACCGGAATGGGTACCTGGGAGTCACCTCTTAACTTATGAACAACTCTTAAAATAGTTGACGCTTCTTTTTCCTTAATGCCTGTTTTCAAGACAAGAACTTTCTGTTCCACGGCAAAGGGGAGGTAATCCATATTAATAACGTAAAATCTGTCGCGCAAGGCCACGTCTAACGCTTCTGTGCCTGTGTATTCTTCGCCCTCGTTCATGGTGGCAAAAAAGACTACCCCTTGAGCAACTTCAACCAATCCCAGTTCGTCTACCCAGATACATCTATCTTCAGACAAAACAGAAAACAGCGCGTTTAAAGCTTTTGGATGTTCCGGTCTGTTTATTTCTTCCAGATGAATTATACACCGGGGTGTGGAAATAGCCTTGGGGAAGAGAAATTCCTGATAATAGGTTTCTCCGCCTTTGAGTCCGTGTTGCCCAAAAAGTTGGCCCGGCTCGGAAAGCAGGCCTACCTGGAACGCAGCCAGCGGGCGATTATAAAAAGAAGCAAATTGACGCACCAGAGAAGATTTTCCACACCCCTGCCTGCCGGTAATTAAGACGTTGATCGGGTGCTTTGAGGATAGCTTTTCCATTCTGTCCAAAGCCATGATAGTCTCTTCGGGGGCGAAAAAAAAAGCATCCAATGATGGAACCTTTAATTGTTTATTATACTGCATACATTATCACCTATACCTTATAAAATTTTTATTTTGCACATTTTAACATTTTAAAATTTTATGTCAAGATGTTTTTTGAGTGACTCAACTTTCGCAGTTGATCTTTTTTCATGTACCGTGATAAAATAAATTTTTTAAATAATAGTCAAAACACCCTCTTTCTGGTCTGATGGAATAAGAAACCACACCATTTACAGAAAGGAAAGGTGTTTTGCTTGCCTCCCATTTTTTATACTTTAAATATTTTTTATACTTTAAATAAATTTTAAATATTTTTGTATTGACAAAGAGGTCTACCTTGTTTTATATTATAATTGAATTATTTTATACGAGGAGGGATCAATTGATGAAAATAAGCCGGGTTGTTATTTTGGGGACGGGCGCCATGGGCAGCGTATAATAAGATCTAAAAGTGAGAATCTTTGATGGAGTGGATCAATTAGTTCCCAATTAGCATGGATTTGCAGGTGGAGGATAGTGTAATCAGGGAAGATAATAACGGCAGAAAGACGGTAAGCTATGTATTTAGGCCGGTGGCGGCAAGTACAGGAGGTGAAGGATAAGAAGTAAGCAGGAGAAGCGAAAGGTACGGAATATAAAGTTAAGTGAAGCCTTAATAATTTGAAAATTAAGTGAAGCCTTAATAATTTGAAGAGGAGGTGTATAGAAGTGACTTGTAAAGACTGTAAATTTTTTTATCCCGTCGCGGAGGGAGAATTTGATTACGAACAAGGAAAAGGCGACTGCGTTAATGCTTTACAAGATAGTAAAGGTAAGTATTGGCTCGTTCGCAAAGCTAAAGAGGACGCTCCAAGTTGCGCCAATTTTAAGCCGAATCTAAAGTAGCATGTTTATTAATAAGACAGCCTGCCGGAAATCAGGAAGCAAAGTAGTGGTAAGCTATCGGGATTATTTTAATGAATATTTAAAAATACAGGAGGGAAAAAACAATGGCAAGTGCTGCGGTTCTTGCGGAAATAAAGCAGGAAATGAATCTGGAAACAAATGAGCCCTTTGGGAAAGCCATTTGGGATAAAAAGCTTAAGGAAGGGCCGGGTAGTACTCCAAAAACCAAGCATCTTTATAAGCGTTGCCGCTGGGCGCATACTGCCGGGGGTTTGTACGTAGATGAAGAAATTAAGATTTCTCTGCAGCGTGCCCGTTTGTATACAGAGGCGCATAAAGCAAACGCCGGTGAAATCTCGGTAATTCAAAGAGCGAAATGTCTTGAACATTATCTTAAAAACTGCGATCTATATATTCAAGACGAGGAAATTCTAGTTGGTGTTAATAGTGCGAGACCGGCTACGCTGGAGCTTTATCCGGAGGGCGGCGCCGCGAATATGTTCGATTACCTTGAGGATGAAACGCTTTGTCCCCCGGAATTATATGATGAAGGTGTGGAAATGGTCGAGTACTGGAAGCAATGGTCGCTTTCAGCTATGTGCGAAAGGTATGTGGACCCTGAAGATCTTAGAGTAATGAGTTCGGCGGTAACTGGTGAAACTCCGGTATGGACGCATTTTTATACGAACTGCATTCCGCCTTATCAGAGCGTCCTTGAAGACGGGCTGGAGAAAAGGATTGAGTGGTGCGAGAAGAACATCAAAAACGCCAAGGCTAAACTAAGGCAATACCCTTGGAATGGTGAAGAAAATTTCCCCCTTTTCGAAAAGATTGACAACTGGACGGCTATGATTATCTCTGCTAAAGCGGTTATTGGCTGGGCGAGAAGATACAGTCGGCTGGCGAGGATCATTGCCGAAGACTTTGACTTGAGTGATAGTGTGTCCGGAGCGAATCAAAGAAAGAAAGAATTGCTGGAGGTAGCTGATATTTGCTATAATGTTCCCGCAAAGCCGGCCCGGGGCCTTAAAGACGCTATGCAGTCCAAGTGGTTCTGCTATATGATTGTCCAAAATATTGAACGTTATAGTTCCGGCTATTCACAATTGGAAGATGATCTGCTTTGGCCTTACTACAAGAGAAGTGTTATCGATAAAACAGGCCAGCCGATGACGCGCGCTGAGGCGATCGAACTGATTGAATGCGAGCGGCTCAAAGTATGCGAGCGCACAGTTACTAAAGGAAGATGGATGCGGATTATCCACCCGGGGATCAACGACCTTCACATTCTAAGCATTGGCGGGTTGGACGAGAACGGCAATGACATGAGCACCGACCTTACAGACGCCATACTTGAGGCAGCTTTGAATATCCATACCAATGAGCCTTCGATCGCGTTCAAGTATTCGCCCAAGATTAATGAAAAAACAAGGCGGCTTGTTTATGAGTGCGTCTCTCAGGGTTATGGTTTTCCCTCGATCAAACATCACGAGAGAAACACAAAGCATAGTATCGAGAAGCACGATTGGCCGCCGGAAGTGGCGGCGCGGTGGGCGTTGGTTTTGTGCATGGCGCCCGGGGCAACCGGCAGGTACTCGACACAGCACTCAAGAAACGAGGGTGGTGGAGGGATAGATGGTCCTAACCAGGGGCTTTTGGCGCTCTGGGATGGATATGATGATTGGTTCAGTAAAAGTCAGGTGGGGGTGCACACAGGCGATGCCAGCAAGTTCACATGGGAAGAATTGTTGAAGGCAGTGAGGACACAGATCGAAAATAGTGCCCAGCTCATGTTTATGAATAAGGAAATAACCAGCTACGCAGAAGGCAAAAGACTGGAAAGCCCGTTTCTGGCCATAATGGATGATTGGAATGTTGAAGAGGGCGTAGGAGCTTATGAACGGTACAACAAGCCCTACACAAACACCTGGTCCTCTTATTATCCTGGACCATTGGCAATTGCTGACGACCTGACGGCGATTAAGTACTGGATTTTTGACAAAAAGAAATACACGATGGCGCAGTTGCTTGAGGCGTTAAAAGCCAACTGGAATGGCTATGAGGAAATGAGGCAGGAATTTTTGTCTGCGCCAAAATTTGGCAATGACGACGATTACGCTGATGAAATAGCCCGCTGGGTATTCGATACGTCCACTGATGTTTGGGAAACCGTCAAAATGCTCGGGGCGCCAAAAGGTGTCCAACACATAGCGCAATCGGTGTCCGCATTTGTTACCAGGGGACCAATGGTTGGCGCAGAGCCGTTTGGCCGCAGGCATGGGGAACCGACGCATGATGGAGGAGTTTCGCCGTACATGGGTCTTGACAAAAAAGGACCGACGGCGGTGCTGAAAAGCGTAAGTAAGCTGCCCCACGACAGGATGAAAGGCAATCAGCTCAATCAACGGTTGCCGGTGGGGCTGATGAGGGAGTCCGAAAAAGGTTTTGATGTCTGGACCGCTTACATGAAGACCTGGCATGACTTGGGAATCGACCATGTGCAGTTCAACGTGGTGCGGACGGAGGATATGCGCGCCGCCCAGAAGGAGCCGGAAAAATGGGATCATTTGATTGTTAGAATTGCCGGCTACAGCGCCCGGTTTATCTCCTTGTCCAAGCTGGCCCAGGATTCGATTATCAGTCGTACCGTGCAGGAACTGGGATAAGATTGTGAGGCAAAAAGGCCGGGGCGGGGATATTTCCCGCCCCGGCTAAAAAAACATTAGAAATTAAAAAAATCATAAGAAATGAGGAAGAAATGAAATGGCAATATGTAAAACATGTCGATATGCGCGATTGGGCCTAACCAATCCAATGGAAGGGTATTGTCTTTATGGGAGCGAGGAGATCAGTGCAGAGGAATCAACAACAGGACAGGCCATAATAAGGGTGCCTGGCAGGATGATAAATCTGCGCGACGAGGCCTGCGAGCATTACGAGAAAAAGCCTAGCCATAAAGAGGTTATAAGAGAAACCAATTAGATTAACCAAAAATTTTAGATTTATAGTTACATGAGTTAATATTACTTTAATATCCTGCAGTGATATAAATTGACATTTGCTTAATGGACAGCGGTTGCGGAAAAGTAATTTAAATAAAGGTTAATATCTCTTCCGCTCCCGCTGTTTTATTGTGTTTTATGATAAAAAAATTAATTCAGATAGCAATGATCTAGAAGGGTGGTTTTGATGGATAACAATGTGTTGGTTACCAATGTACAGAGATTTTCCACTAATGATGGTCCGGGGATCAGGACTACGGTTTTTTTGAAAGGTTGTCATTTAAAATGCCCCTGGTGTCATAATCCGGAATGTATAAACCCATATAAGGAATTCTACTATCTGGAAAAGAACTGTTTGAAATGTGGGCACTGCGCAGAGGTTTGTCCTGAAGGCGCAATTGATTTTCAGGGAGTAAATGGGGAGTTTCCCAAAAGAGATCGAAAAAAATGCACACGGTGTATGATTTGTGTTAATGAATGTCCTTACGGCGCATTGGAGACAGTCGGAAGGGAGTGGACTTTTGACGAGTTAATTAAGGAAGTTGAAGCTGATAAGCTTTTCTATGAAAATTCTGGCGGAGGGTTAACTGTATCGGGTGGTGAGTGCCTTGATTATCCGGAATTTACTGCCGGGTTGTTAAAACTAGCGAAGGACGCTGGGATTCACACTTGTTTGGACACTAGCGGTTTTGCCCCCTGGAAAAGTATTGAGCAGGTGCTCCCTTATACTGATCTGGTTCTTTTTGATATCAAGTGCATGGATTCGCGGAAACATTTGGAGGCAACCGGTGTATCAAATGAAATTATTCTGCGTAACGCCCAAAAAATTGCTGACGCAACGAAGAAGATGAGGCTTAGATTGCCGATTATTCCCGGTTTCAATGATGAGCTGCGGCATATTGAAGAAGTAGTTAAGTTTGCCAGAGAACTTGGTCCGGCGGTGGAAGGCATTGACCTTCTTCCCTTTCATAACTGGGCTGAAGGTAAATATAAACAGCTTGACATAGTTTATGCTTTTGCCGGAGTAGGAGCTTTGTTTCCCGAGCATGTGGCAGAATTTCAAAAGATAATTGAAAACAATGGCTTCGAGGTTACCATAGGGGGGTAGGTGGTAAAAATGAAATGTCTGCAATGTGGATATGAAGGAAATTTGGACAAATTTAAGATCTGCGCGCTGAATTATGCCGGCGGGGAAAGATGCTGCGGACCGGTCCTTTCATTGCGAGAGTGCCCGGAATGCGGCAAAAGGCAGACGATTGACACCGACCGGGCGCTTTTTGAAGAAAATAAAAAAGCCAATAAAGATTCTTAAGAGAATTAAGAATTTTTATTGGCCGCCTATCGAGGCGCATGGTTGCTTTTTTTAAGCGTTCCGGAGGCTTCAAAAATTTGGTTGGTAGAGAGCTAAAATATGAGGAGGAGAACGATGATTACAGGAGTGGTTTCTGATATCCAGTATTTTACCATTTTTGATGGGCCAGGCGTAAGGACTACTGTTTTCCTCAAAGGCTGTCGGCTCAATTGCCGGTGGTGTCATAATCCGGAAGGGGTAAGGCATTATCCGGAGGTTTTTCATCTATGGCCTAAGTGTAGTGATTGTGGCCGGTGTGATGACATCTGCCCTACCGGCGCTATGAAAGTGACGGAGCGCAAGTGGCATGAGGGAGGTGTCGTGAGTAGAGATTTTCCCGGAGAAAGGGAGGTTGAATTTCCAGCTCTAAAACTTAAAGATAAAATGATCAGGAAGATAAGGATAGATAAAGGACTTTGCATTGGCTGCCGGCAATGTGTTGAAGCATGTCCTGAAGAAGCTTTTGTAGTTTCAGGAGAAATTATGACCGTCGATGAGGTAATTAATAAAATTGAGGAAGAGCGGCTTATGTATGAAAATTCTGGTGGCGGAATAACATTGTCCGGGGGTGAACCGACGGCGCAGCCTGAATTTTGCCTTGCATTGCTTAAAGCGGCAAAAGAAAAAGATATTAACACTGCTTTAGATACATGTGGCTATGTCAAATGGGATATTTTAAATGAGATGTTAGAGTACACCGATATTGTGCTTTTTGATATTAAAAATATGGATCCTGAGTCGCACAAGGAGTTTACCGGAGTTTCAAACGAGCTGATTTTAGAGAATGCCCGGCGGATAATTGCCAGGGGCGGAGTGGAAATAAGGGTGCGCGTTCCAGTAATTCCGAAAATAAATGATTCGGATGAAAACATGAAAAAAACTGCTGAGTTTATCTGCTCACTTGGGTTAAAAGGAGTTGACGTCCTGCCTTTCCACCCCTGGGCCGGACAGAGCTATAGGTTGCTCGGTTTGGAATATCCATTCACCGTGGGCGAATGGTATCCCGATGAAAACCAAAAGAGGATTGAAGAGATTTTCAGTTCTTATGGCTTGAAGCCGAATCGGTTGGGTGGCTAATTAATTAAATTTCAAAGACACCCACTTCTAGAAGTGGGTGTTCCGCTTCGACAGTAAATTTCGACAGTAAATTTTCCGGCTCAACTGCGCTTGACAAGCTATGACTGAATTGTTAAACTTATATAAAAAAAGAGGTGAAGGCAAAAAAAAATGGGTTCACTTGCAGACATCAGGGTACTTGAGTTTGCCAGCCAGTATGGCGCATATGCGGGTAAGATGTTTGCCGATCTGGGCGCTGACGTAATCCACATCGAACCCCCGGAAGGGGATCCGGCGAGGTTTGCTTGGCCTTTTTACAAGGACAAGCCCGATCGGGAAGGAAGTTTGAAGTATCTTTACCACAATACCAGTAAACGCGGCCTGGCGCTTGATATAACCAGGCCGGAAGGGCAGGAAATATTTTTAAGGCTGGTTAAAACTGCCGACATTGTTATTGAGGCTTTTAACCCGGGGTATATGAAATCACTGGGCCTGGATTATGAAAGTTTGAAAAAAGTAAATCCCAAAATCGTTTATGTTTCAATCACACCTTTTGGCCTGGAAGGTCCTTACGCAGATTTTCCGGCGTCAAACCTGACTGTAAGCGCGCTGGCCGGATGGCTGTATTTGGCGGGGACTGGCAACAACAAGCCTGCTCTGGCCTATGGCGAACAGGCTTATATGATGGCCTTTTGTTATGCCGCCAGCGGAGCTATGACTGCTTTTTACGATGCGGAAGCGACCGGCGAAGGGCAGCTTGTCGAAATTTCCATGCAGGAAGCAGTAGTTACCGCCTGCGAGAATGCCTGCCAGTACTGGGATTTTGAGAAGATTGAGCGCCGGGCGACCGAGGAAATCGAGGCCGGCAGGAATGTCTACGAATGCAAGGACGGTTTTGTCAGCGCCATGTTCTCCATGGGCGACAACCGTCGCATCTGGGATCCGTTCTGGCAGTGGATGAAAGACGAAGGGCGTCCCGACCTGGCGGAAATCTTCGGCAGCGAGAATTTCAGGAGCCGGGCATACAGGGCTACTGACGAAGCCAAGCAAATCTTCAAGGAAAAAGCTGAGCCGTTTATCAAGCAGTTTGACAAAACCTATATTTATCTTGAAACCCAGAAAAGGCGCACCGTCTGCTACCCGGTTAACGATCCCAAGGACGTTTATGAAAATGAACAGCTGAACTACCGGAACTATTTCAAGAAGCTTTATCACGAGAGCCTGGGCGGGGAAGTCACCTATCCCGGCGAGGTCTACTACCTGGAAAAAATGGATTGGGGCTTAAAGCCTGCGCCGACGTTCGGCCAGCACACAGTAGAAATTTTGAAGGAACTGGGCTACGCTGACGAGCAGGTCAATACCCTAAAGGAAGGGGGTGTAGTAATTGGCTAAACCAATACTGGACGGACTCGTTGTCTGCGACTTCACCTGGGTGGGAGCGGGTCCTATTACTACACAGAACCTCGCGATGATGGGCGCCACGGTAATTCACATTGAAACGCACAACCGGGTCGATGCCATTAGAGTGGTGCCGCCGTTTAAAGACAGGAAACCGGGAGTTGAAAGAAGCGGCTACTATGCACCGAGGAATGCCAATAAGCTTGGCCTTTCCCTGGATTTATCCAAGCCCGAAGCTATTGCGGTAGTTAAACGCCTTCTTACAATGAGTGACATTGTCATCAACAGTTTTACCTTCGGCGTCTTGGACAGATGGGGGCTGGGCTATGAAGACTGCAAGAAGATTAAGCCGGACATCATTTATATTGAAATGCCCCCGCAGGGAAGGACCGGGCCGCACAAGGACTTCATGGCTTTCGGAGCGCTGATTAACGCTCTTGTCGGGGTTACCTTCCTGACCGGCTACCCCGATAAAAACCCGTCTGGAACAGGCACCAACTATACTGATCACGTTCCCGTTCCCGGCCACCTCACCTTTGCGATTATGGCAGCTTTAAGGCACCGCCGGAAGACCGGCGAGGGGCAGTTCATCGAACTGGCCCAGTCACAGTCCGGGGTTAGTATGGTATCCGCCATACCCGTGATGGACTATGCCGTAAACGGGCGGATTCAGCAGAGGATGGGGTGCCGCCACCTTGAATTAGCTCCCCATAACTTATATAACTGCAGGGGAGAGAGAAACTGGATTGCCATTGCGGTATACAACGACCAGGAATGGGAATCCCTGAAGAAAGTTATGGGCAACCCGGAATGGGCTGATGATCCGAAGTTTGCTGCCAATGAGGGCAGAAAGGCCAACGAGGACGAGCTGGACGCCAAGATTGAAGAGTGGACCTCCACCAAGTGGCACAGGCAACTAATGGACGAACTGATCAGGGAGGGTGTCCGCGCCGGGGTGGTGCACAGCGGCCGCGACGTCACCGAGGACTACAACCTTGTGCAAAGGGGCTTCTGGACATATCTGATGCATCCTGAGACAGGCTTGTCGCTTTATAATCATAGTCCTATGAGAATGTCCAAGGCGCCTGTACTTTCAGTTACACCTGCCAACATGATCGGGCAGCACAACCAGCAGGTTCTGCGCGATCTTTTAAAATACAGCGATGAAGAAATCAAAGAAATGGAAGAAAAGGGTGTGCTTAATTAATATTTGAAAAGATGCAAGTAAAGGGAGGTTGGTTGCTTAATGGATTTTAGCTTACCCGAAGAGTTTGTGATGCTTAAAAAGATGGTCCGCAAGTTTACCGAAAATGAAATAATGCCCCTGGAGATGACTGTTATCGAACGGGAAGCCGCCCGCGGCTTTGAGGCGACTCCGTCCATGCCCCCCGAAGAGGAGAAGAAGATCCTGGCCAAGGCCAAGGACCTCGGCCTCTGGGGCATAGATGTGCCGGAGGAGCACGGCGGGCAGGGCCTGGGCATGCTGGCGAAAATGCTGGTGGAAGAAGAAATGAACAGGTCAATCTGTTGGATCTTTCTTCCGCCGGATTCTCCAAACCTTGACTTCCTAGCTAACGCCTGCAGGCCGGAACAATATGAGGAGTACTTATTTCCATACTCGCGTGGGGAAAAGACCTCCGCATTGGCTCTTACCGAGGCCAACGCCGGTAGCGACGCCGCCGGTATCCAGCTGAGGGCGGACCGCAAGGGAGACAAGTGGGTCTTAAACGGGACCAAACTTTGGATCAGCTTCGGACCCAAGGCGGACTTCTTTATTGTCATCGCCGTAACCGATAAAGTAAAGAAGCAGAGGGGCGGTTTCACCGCTTTCCTGGTTGACAAAGGAACTCCCGGCTTCACGATTTTGCGCAACATACCATGTATCGGCGACATGCTCGTTTACGAACTGCTTCTTGAAGATGTCGTTCTTGACGACAGCAAGGTGCTCGGCGAGGTCGGGCAAGCCTTTGTTCCCCTGCAGAATCGTCTTGGCGTAAGAAGAATTGAAATTGGCGCAAAATGTTGCGGCGCCGCTACCAGGTGTATGGAGCTGATGCTTACCCAGGCCAGGGTCCGGGAAACTTTCGGCTCACCTATCGGTAACCGTCAGTTTATCCAGGGAATGATTGCTGATTCAACAACCGAGATACATGCCTGCCGCTTGATGGTTTACCATGCGGCCAGCAAGTACGATTCCGGTGAGAAGGACCTGCGCATTGAGGGCGCAATGACGAAGGTGTACGGCACCGAGATGCTGCAGCGGATCTCCGATAAGGCGATCCAGATGCACGGAGCGCTTGGTTTGAGCAAAGAGATGGTTCTTGAGTATATCTTCCGGATGTGCCGTATCTGGCGTATTGTGGAAGGTCCCTCCGAAATTCACCGCTGGCTGATTGCCAGACAGATTATCAGAAGTGAGAAACCCTATGAAACTATATTTGGAATGCTGTAAATAATATTTGCAAATAATATTAATAAATTAATGAATTAGGAGGTAAAATTATGAGCACTGAAACTTTACTTTTTACCAAGGAAAACAACATAGGTGTTCTTACATTTAATAATCCGGATGCCATGAATGCCCTGCCGCTGGAAGGCTGGGAAGAGTTTCGCGAGATCTGTTTTGAGATCAAAAAGGACCCGGACGTCCGGGTGTTAGTTGTCACCGGAACAGGTGACCGGGCTTTCTGCACAGGGAC